>NZ_CAXGLS010000009.1:0-67514 GCF_964010655.1 uncultured Idiomarina sp. | reverse complement strand
TAATTAGTGCGATGCACTGGAAAAACTTAGCCGCGCCTTTTGGAGAAAACCTGGTCTCCTTAACCCTAGAAGAAGTGATAAAGCTTACGCCGGATCGTTATTTGCTAGAGGGGTTTAGCCGGGCTCATTACGCTCTTGCAAATGAGTGGCTCTACCACCCCTTACTGCGAGAACACTTAGAAAAAACACCGACTCAACAAATTCCTCCACGACTTTCCTCGTGCCCAGTGGTGTTTGCTGATGATTATTTGAAGGCTATTCAAGGAAAATTATGAAACTGAGTCAGAGACAGTGTTTTATTATCCTGTTTGCCATTGTTATTTTACTTAGCGCTCTACAGCTCACCGTGGGGGGAAGCTCAATTAATTGGTGGATGCCGAATGCACTAGAGAAAGATATCATCTGGGATATCCGTGTTCCACGAACGTTGTTAACCTGGTTGATTGCTAGTGCTCTTGGGCTTGCTGGCGCAGTGATGCAGCTATTACTTAGAAACCCATTGGCAGAGCCTGGCATCACGGGGGTATCCGGGTGCGCTGCTTTAGTGACTATTGCGTGTCTTTACTTTGGCTGGTTACCCGCCTTTTCCTTTGGGCTGCCGGCATTGGCTTTAGTTGGCGGTTTGCTCGGTGTCTCGTTGCTGATGGTGCTTGCTGGACGACGGGCCTCGCCTACGCGAGTGATTTTAGCAGGGGTTGCGATTGCAACCATGAGTAGCGCAGCGATGGGATTGTTGCTTTATCTCGCGCCGAATCCGTTTGCATTCCAAGAATGGGCCTTTTGGCATATGGGAAGCTTGGCAAATAAAAGTTGGCACTCAGTGATGCTGGCGCTACCGGGCATTGTGCTCGCGTTTCCTATCGTATGGTTGGGACGTCGCTTTTTATACGCGCTAACATTGTCTGAAGAGACCGTCGCGACGATGGGGTTCAATGTGGCGCGCTACCGCAATTGGATGTTGTTAGCTGTGGCGCTACTGACGACCGCATCGGTCGTAGCCGTTGGTGTGATTGGATTTGTTGGTTTATTAGCACCTCATGCAGTACGATTGTTAGGATTTAACCATCCGAAGTACGTACTGTGGCTGTCTCCAGTGACCGCAATTCTTTTACTCATTAGTTTTGATACGCTAGCACAGCTAATGAGCACCGCGCGTGAATTACCCGTGGGCATATTAGCGGCGTTAGTCGGCGCGCCACTGCTTATTGTGCTACTGGTTCGAGAGCGAAACAGCCATGCTTGAGCTTGACGATCTTTATCTTGCCGGGATTTCTCGGCCACGCTTGCAACATATCAATCTGAAGCTAACAAGCAATCAGCTGATTGGTGTTATTGGCGCTAATGGTGCGGGAAAAAGCTCATTATTGCGCGGAATAGCCGCAGTTGAACCTCAACTAAAGGGCCATATTCGATTTAAACATCAGGACTGGTTGCGCTTGTCGCATCGTCAGCGACAAAAGTACTTGGGGTATTTGCCTCAGACAGAAGCGCCTGAATGGGATATTCGTATTGATGAGCTGGTCAATCTGTCAGCGCAGGTCACGCATTCACAATTAATGAAACATTTGGAAAAGTATGCGCTACTGACATTAAAGGAACGTCGAGTTTCACAAGTATCGGGAGGAGAACGACAGCGCGCATTACTAGCTCGGGCAACGTTGTCGGAGCCACAATTGCTTGTTTGTGATGAACCCGTCAGTGGTCTCGATGTGGCGCATCAATTAACCATTATGCAGCAGCTGCATAATCACGCTCGCACGCACGGTCTGGTTTTGGCGGCGATTCACGATTTAGCGCTAGCAGCACGTTTTTGTGACAGTTTACTGTTAATGCATAATGGGGAATTAGTGCAGAGCGGGAAGCCGTTTGAGGTGTTGACTGAAAAAAACTTAGCTCACTGTTTTGGTGTACAAGCCGAGTGGTTTTGTAAAGATAACGGCGTTGGTTGGATACCAACGCCGTTGTAAGCAATAAAAGATTAACCGATCGGTTTATATTTAATGCGGTGTGGCTCCATTGCCTGTTCGCCAAACTTCTCTTTCATATAAGCTTCATAATCGCTGTAGTTACCTTCGTAGAAGACCACTTCGGCTTCATCGCGATAATCAAGAATATGGGTGGCGATCCGGTCTAAGAACCAACGGTCGTGCGAGATAACCAAAGCTGAACCTGGAAACTCGAGAATCGCTTCTTCCAGTGCTCGTAACGTCTCAACATCGAGATCGTTGGTGGGTTCGTCTAATAATAAGACGTTGCCGCCCGCTTTAAGCAGTTTCGCAAGGTGCACGCGGTTGCGTTCACCGCCCGACAGCTCACCGATACGTTTTTGTTGGTCGGTGCCTTTAAAGTTAAAGCGACCGACGTACGCGCGCCCTTGAACCTCAAAGTTACCAATGCGCAGGATATCGTTACCATCGGTAATTTCTTGGAATACGGTTTTGCTATCATCCATACTGTCGCGGAACTGATCAACGCTCGCTAATTCAACGGTATCACCAAGTTCAATTGAGCCACTGTCGGGCTGTTCTTGGCCACTGATCATACGGAATAAGGTGGATTTACCCGCGCCGTTCGGACCAATGATACCGACGATAGCACCTTTAGGGACACTAAAGCTCAAGTTATCAATAAGCTGGCGCCCTTCGTAGGCTTTGCTAATCCCGTTAACCTCAATGACCTTATCACCCAAGCGCGGACCTGGTGGAATAAATAGCTCATTGGTTTCATTACGTTTTTGATAGTCGCTGCTTTGTAATTCTTCAAAGCGAGCCATACGCGCTTTGCTTTTCGCCTGACGACCTTTCGGATTAGTACGTACCCACTCAAGTTCTTGTTTGATGGTGCGTTGACGCGCTTTCTCTTGACGTTCTTCTTGTGCGAGACGCTTCTCTTTTTGCTCCAACCAAGAAGAGTAGTTGCCTTCCCATGGAATACCATAACCACGGTCAAGTTCAAGGATCCAGCCCGCGACGTTGTCTAAGAAATAACGGTCGTGGGTAATGGCAACGACGGTGCCGGTGTAGTCGTGCAAGAAGCGCTCTAGCCATGCAACTGACTCTGCATCCAAGTGGTTGGTAGGCTCATCGAGCAGCAACATGTCGGGCTTGGAAAGTAACAGACGACAAATGGCAACACGGCGACGTTCACCGCCTGATAGGTTACCGATTTTAGCGTCCCACTGTGGCAAACGCAGTGCATCAGCGGCGCGGTCAAGGATATTTTCGATGTTGTGACCATCTTTGGCCTGAATCAGCGCTTCTAGTTGTGCTTGCTCTTTTGCCAACGCATCGAAATCAGCATTCTCATCGGCGTAGGCAGCGTAGACTTCATCTAAGCGAGTGAAAGCCTCTTTAACGTCAGCGACGGCTTCTTCCACCGTTTCTTTAACGGTCTTTTCTTCATCGAGCTGTGGCTCCTGCGGAAGGTAGCCAATGTTAATTCCTGCTAAGGGACGTGCTTCTCCCTCATATTCAGTATCAACACCCGCCATAATGCGAAGCAAGGTCGATTTACCGGCACCGTTAAGACCTAAAACACCGATCTTAGCGCCTGGGAAAAACGATAATGAGATATCTTTTAAGATAGTTTTTTTGGGTGGAACAACTTTGCTCACCCGCGACATTGAATAGATATATTGCGCCATAGCGACGAACATTCCTACTGTTGGATTGAAAATAGGACCTAGTTTACTGGTAAATACGGCAAATGCCCAAATTTGTTGCCGAATTTTTTCTTAACGGCATGTGACGGTTTGCTAGGCAGTTTGGGGTATTTTGCGGTAAACTGCACGTCATAATTTGGCTAATGAAATTGATGGATGTCCGAGATGCAGAAAAAAGATCAGGCAATTGCCGCGTTTGACGCGGAGTTATGGCAAGCAATGAGTCAGGAAGTTGAGCGTCAAGAACAACACATTGAGCTGATTGCTTCAGAAAACTATACCAGCCCGCGTGTGCTAGAGGCACAAGGTTCACAGTTAACTAATAAATACGCCGAGGGTTATCCTCATAAGCGTTACTATGGCGGCTGTGAATATGTGGACGTAGTTGAAGATCTCGCGATTGCACGTGCTAAAGAATTGTTTGGTGCTAAATACGCGAACGTACAACCGCATTCAGGCTCACAAGCCAACACGGCTGCATTCATGGCACTTATGGAAGCCGGTGATACCTTCTTGGGAATGAGTTTGGCACACGGTGGCCATCTGACGCACGGTGCGGGTGTTAACTTCTCGGGCAAGCTTTACAATGCCGTACAATATGGTATTTCAGAAGAAACCGGTGAAATCGATTACAACCAAGTTGAAGAGTTAGCTAAAGAGCATAAGCCGAAGGTTATCGTTGCTGGTTTCTCTGCATACTCGGGTATTGTTGATTGGCAGCGTTTCAGACAAATTGCTGACGAAGTGGGTGCTTATTTGTTGGTAGATATGGCGCACGTAGCGGGTCTGGTTGCTGCAGGTGTATACCCAAGTCCAATTCCTTACGCAGACGTAGTAACAACGACAACACATAAAACCCTCGCAGGTCCGCGTAGTGGTCTGATCTTGTCTGGCAAAGATGATGAGAAACTGCACAAGAAATTAAACAGTGCGGTATTCCCAGGTAATCAAGGTGGTCCATTGATGCACGTTATCGCAGCGAAAGCGGTGGCGTTTAAAGAAGCCCTTGAGCCTGAATTTAAAGCGTATCAAGAACAAGTGCTAAAGAACGCTAATGCGATGGTTAAAGCGCTGCAAGCACGTGGCTATAAAATCGTATCGAATGGCACGCAGAACCATTTGTTCCTCGTTGATTTAATCGACAAAGACATTACGGGTAAAGATGCCGATGCTGCATTAGGTCGTGCATACATTACGGTCAACAAAAATGCGGTACCGAACGACCCGCGTTCGCCGTTCGTCACTTCCGGTCTTCGTCTAGGTACACCTGCAATTACTCGTCGCGGCTTCAAGGAAGCAGAAGCTGAGCAAGTGGCTAATTGGATTTGCGATGTATTAGATGACATTAATAACGAAGAGACGATTGATCGCGTTCGTAACGATGTCAAAACGTTATGTGCCGAGTTTCCAGTTTATAAATAACGTTTGAAAAGGAGCGCGCTATGCACTGTCCATTCTGCGGAACACAAGATACCAAGGTCATCGATTCGCGGTTAGTAGGGGACGGTGCATCGGTGCGCAGACGCCGAGAATGTAGCCATTGTCGCGAGCGCTTTACAACATTTGAGACTGCTGAACTGGTAATGCCCCGTGTAATTAAAACAGACGGTGGGCGTGAACCTTTTAATGAAGATAAGCTTCGCAGTGGGCTATTACGTGCGCTTGAAAAACGTCCGGTCAGTCTCGAAAAAATGGAACAAGCGGTTAATAAAATCAAATCCAGTATCCGTGCAACCGGCGAGCGAGAGATTACCTCTAACTTTATTGGCAACCTGGTGATGGATAACCTTAAGCAAATCGATAAAGTCGCATACGTTCGTTTTGCTTCGGTCTATCGCTCTTTTGAGGATATCAAAGAGTTCGGCGAGGAGATCGCGCGGCTCAATGATTAGTTTGGCACAAGATAAGCGCGACCATCTTTATATGCATCGCGCCTTGGAATTGGCAAGAAAAGGGCGCTTTACGACTGGACCTAATCCTGCCGTCGGTTGTGTCATCGTAAAAGACGCCAGTATCGTTGGCGAAGGTTGGCATCAGAAGGCGGGCGAACCCCACGCCGAGGTCTTTGCGTTACGCCAGGCTGGCACACAAGCCAAACATGCAACCGCCTATGTTACGCTTGAGCCATGCAGTCACCAAGGTCGCACACCGCCCTGTGTTGATGCATTGATTAATGCGGAAGTAGCTCGCGTGGTTATCGCGATGCAAGATCCCAATCCGATTGTATCAGGTCGTGGCATTCATAAATTACACGATGCTGATATCGAAGTGCGTGTTGGTTTATTTGAAACTGCAGCGCGTCAGTTGAATCCGGGTTTCATTCATCGTATGCAGACTCAATTACCTTATGTGCGCGTTAAGCTGGCGAGCTCACTTGATGGACGTACGGCGCTGAGTAACGGTGTGAGCCAATGGATTACCGGTGCTGCAGCGCGTGCTGACGTTCAGGTATGGCGTGCACAAGCCGACGCAATATTAACTGGCGCGGATACGGTGCTGGTGGATAACCCGAGACTGAATGTACGCCCTGAACAGTGGCCTGACGGGATCGAAAAACCATTATTTTTCAAGCAGCCCGTGCGTGTGATTATTGACGGGAAAAACCGCATTCATGATGATTTGCGACTATTTGAGGTTGAAACGCCTGTATTTGTCGTCCGCACTACGGAAGCTCCTGCTTCTCGACATCGTCATTGCCACGAGATTATTGCTAAAGCAGATAGCCAGGGTCGCGTAGACTTACATGACGCACTGAAAGAACTCGCATTGCGTGAGATTAATTTGGTATGGACCGAGTGTGGAGCTCAGTTAGCGGGTGCTCTTTTTAACGCTCAGGTAGTGAATGAACTGGTCTATTATCAAGCCAACAAAGTATTAGGCAGTGACGCACGCAGTATGATTGCGTTGCAGGAACTGACTCAACTCGATGATGCGCTCTCATTTAACGTGCTTGAGCGCAGAATGGTCGGCGAGGATATTCGCGTGATCGCTCAGCCAATGAAGTAGGAACTATTATGTCATTGCATTCGACAGAAGAGATTATTGAAGATATCAAGCAAGGTAAGATGGTCATTCTAATGGATGACGAGGACCGCGAGAATGAGGGCGATCTTATTCTTGCAGCAGACTGCGTGACCCCTGAAGCGATAAATTTCATGGCGCGTTATGGTCGGGGACTGATCTGCCTGACCCTCAGCGAGGAACGTTGTAAGCAACTTAACCTGCCGCTGATGGTTGATCGCAACAATGCGCCATACTCGACTGCTTTTACGGTATCCATTGAGGCCGCCGAGGGTGTGACTACAGGTATTTCGGCAGCTGACCGCGCACAAACAGTGAAAGCAGCCGTAGCACGTAATGCTCAGCCGGAAGACTTGGTAATGCCGGGTCATATATTTCCACTGAAAGCTAAGCAGGGCGGTGTACTCAACCGTGCGGGGCACACGGAAGCCGGTTGTGATCTCGCGCGCCTAGCCGGCTATGAACCTGCTGCAGTGATTGTCGAAGTGCTTAATGAAGACGGCACCATGGCGCGCCGGGCGGACCTAGAAAAGTTTGCCGAAGCACACGATATTAAAGTGGGTACTATTGCTGACTTGATCGAGTATCGCTCAGTGCGCGAGAAAACCATTCGCCGTGTAGCCCAGTGTCAGTTGCCGACCAGTTTTGGCAAATTCAATATGATCACGTATCAAGACTCAATCGATCAACAAGTTCATCATGCGTTAGTGCATGGCGAAATTAATGCCGAAAAGGTAACTAACGTGCGCGTGCATTTGCAAGACAGTTTGCATGATACTTTATCAACTGAACGCGCGGCGAAGCGTAGCTGGCCGATTGCCAAGGCGATGCAATATATTGCCGAAAACGATGGTGTTCTAGTGCTTATTGGTCGTCAGCAAACGCCTGAGGATATCATTGCACAAGTGAAAGAATTTGAGGCACAGGATCAAGGACAGCACAAACCGACTGCGTCGGCATCTAATGCTTCACGAAATGTGGGGGTTGGTTCGCAAATCCTTGCTGATTTAGGCATTCACCAAATGCATCTGCTCAGTTCACCGAAGCGTTATTCGGCATTGTCGGGATTCGGGCTTGAAGTTGTTGACTTCATCGAAGATAAAGCTGATTGAATTGATGATATAGAGCCGCATGAGTAGGTAGATTAACGCCTAACTCAGCGGCCTTTTTTAGCGCGTAGCCAGTCAGGGCCTTAATTTCTGTTTTTCGGTTAGCTTTTATATCCGACAGCATTGAAGACTGGTTTTCGGCGGTCGCCTCGCATACCTGTTCGACTAATACGAGCAAATCCGCAGTATTTAAACGATAGCCAAGCGCTTGACTCAGACTGACCAACTCAGAAACCAGCATACGTCGCTGTTCATGGTATTGTTCTTTGAGCAGTTCACCATTGAGACACTGGTTCACCGCTGTTAATGGATTAATTACACAATTAAGGCAAAATTTTTGCCATTGTCGTGCTTTGATGTCTGCATCAAAGTGCAGTTTTGGAAAGGCGGTATGCAACTGTTCGGTTAGTTGTTGATGATGTTGTATGCGCGCATCGATCCAGTCTGAACCCAATCCTTTGTGCTCGGTCACTCGGTTACTGCGCGTCACGCCATGAGTGGTTATCCATGTATAACAGGGGCGTGATGTGGTTAAGTCTACAAGGCCGTTATGCGCGCAGATAATAGGTCGATCGTGAGGTACACCCAGTGTATCTAGACGTCGAAATACACTCTCAAGATCATAGGCCTTAACGGCTATAAAAACCGCTTGTATTGAGCTGAAGTCGCTATCCTTGATGATAGGAATTCGGCAAAGCTCAGTACGCGCTGACTGATAATCTCTAAAGTGATAATCAAAAAAATCTGCGTGTGGACTAGGTGAGCGAGGCAATGTAACGATAGGCAGCTTGGCACATTGCCATTGATGGGCAATAAGCTGACCTATCGCACCCGCGCCGACGAGTAGTAACTGTTTAGGATGTTCACTCATTTGAACCCCAGTGTGCCTGATAGCTTCGTTTTAGATAGCCAAGTAATAGCAAGCTTGGCAGGATTGCTAAACTGGTAAGCACAAAGAACAGACTCCAATTGCCATCGAGCTTATCAACCAGTACACCGCTGTAGGCGGATAAAGTGGTTCGGCCAAAGGTGCTCAGTGACGCGAGTAACGCATACTGAGTCGCGGTAAAGGTTCGGTCACATAAAAAGCTGATAAAACCTACAAAAGCTACAGTCGACCAAGCACTCGTAAAGCCATCGACTAGCACGGCCGCAAGAAACAGGTTCTCACTGGGTCCAACGTTAGCAATCCAAGCGAACATTAGATTTGAGCCCGCCATAGCGATGCCTGCAATCAGAAGACCTTTGAATTGACCAATACGCAGAGTTACCACGCCTCCGACTAGTGAAAAGAAGATAGTTATCCACCAAGTCACGAGTTTAGAGTAAGTGCCGATTTGCTCATTTGAAAAGCCGATCTCTTTATAAAATACAATCGACATTCGACCTAAAAAGGCTTCGCCTATTTTAAAAAGAAACACAAACAGCAAAATTTGTATTGCCAGTTTCGCACCGTTGCGTGAGAAGAAAGAACTAATGGGCTCAATGACGACAGTACTGATCCGTTTTAATAAGGATAGGGTCGCTATGGTAGTTGCTTTGACCTGTGTGTAACGTGCAGGCTTTATAAATAGAGTGACCAAAGCCAACGAAAGCATAAGCGCGGCGAGCACGATATAGGCATCCTGCCATTGCCAACGGGTACCGTCGACTAACAGAAACGGAATTGCGCCGAGACCCGCGTAGCCGCTCCACCAACCTGATGTGGCCATGGCGGCTCCAGCACTTTGCATGCGTCCTTCCGATTCAGAGAATGTCTCAATGCGATAAGCGTCAATGGCAATATCCTGGGTCGCAGAGCTAATGGCAATGAGCAGGGCGGCGATACCGACTAGATGTAAATTATCAGCGATGGTTAAAGTCGATATAAAGATACAGAGCGCGGCTATAAGAAGTTGACAGAGTAAGATCCAACTACGACGTTGTCCTAACCAGCGATTCAATACTGGAAGTTTAACGCTATCGACAAGAGGAGACCAAAGAAAATTGATTGAGTAGACCGCGAATACGGCACCGAAATAACCGATAACTGATCGGCTTAAGCCTTCTTCTTGCAACCATGCTGACAATGCTGAGCCAATCATCACCCAAGGAAAACCGCTGGAAAGCGCTAAGAAAAAGAGCGCTATCACACGTGGTTGACGGTAAACGTTAAGATCGGTCTTTAACGTATGCTGCGCTGTCATTGCGGCACGATTTCAATTCGTTTAAGCACGGGCGGGTTAGCAGGAACATCGCGCCAACCGGTTTTTTCGTCAAATGGCAAGGATTCAAGAGCGGCTAATTTTTCGAGCACGTCTAAACCTTTAGTGATACGTCCAAATACGGCGTAGCCCCAGTCACCGTCGTCGGGGTTGAGTGAGGTATTGTCGTTTAAATTAAAAAAGAACTGGCGAGTTGCTGTGTGAGGCTCACGTTCCCGAGCCATAGCGATGGTGCCGTAGGTGTTTAACAGGCCGTTGCCCGATTCGTTTACGATCGTTTCATAGCTCGGCTTATCAGAGAATTCAGCATCGTAGCCGCCGCCCTGAATAACAAAGCCAGGTACTAGACGATGGAAGATAGTGTTGTTGTATTGCGCCTTAGCAACGTAGCGGAGAAAGTTAGCGACGGTGATAGGCGCTGCTTCGCGGTTAAGCTCGACAGTCAAATTGCCTTCAGAGGTGACAAAAACGACGGTTGGAAAGGGATTGTCGGGCTGCACTTGTGCTTGCGAATATGGGCTTGCTAAGACAATAAAACATGTTAATAGTGCGATAATTGTTTTCATTTTAACCTCGCGTTTCCGTCAGACGTAGCTGGGGATCGTTAGCAATATCGTTGAGTACCTGCTGTAGCAGACGCTTAAACTCACGCTCGATAGTTGCTTCATCGGGGTTAGAAACTCCCTCCGACTTACTGGTTCCCGTGAATGTCCGTGCATAAGAACGATTCATTCTTTGCGCTTCGACGCGAATGTTTAATTGATAGTCGAGTTGATATTTTAATGCTGTCTCGGTGTGCTCGACCACCGCCTTATTGATAGACACATACCAATTGAGGTCGCCCTGACCGCTGACAATCCCTGACTGTTGAAACGCTTGTTTGACGATCGCTGTCAGCGGCTGTGATGGTGCGGAAAACTGATTAGCTTTTTGGGTCTCTGTATCGATGTGGCGATAGAGGTAGCTGTGAGGTCGTTTATCTTGCACCATCAAGCGAGAAACACTGCCTGAAAGTTGTGATGTTACCGTCGGCGGTTCGACGATCAGATCAGAATCAATTGTCGAGCAACTGCTAATTGACAGCAGTGCCAGGGCGGAGAGGGCTGTGAGCTTTACTAGTTGACGCATGGCTTCCTCGTTTTAGTCATTCACGTAACACAGTTTCATGCTATCATACGGTAAAATTGTGCCTTGCAAAAATGCTTTACTGATATCTAGCAAAGCGATACGGTGATAAGGCAACGCGTTGTCAATGAAGTTAAAGGTTTTGTCGTGAAAAAATACGCAGAAATTACAGGATGGGGAAAGTGCTTACCGCCAGCAGTCATGACCAATGATGATTTGGCAACATTTCTAGATACCTCGGATGAATGGATTGTATCGCGAACCGGAATTTCAGAGCGACGAGTCAGTCATGTAGGGACGTCTAAACTTGCGACGGTTGCCGCACAGAATGCGCTCGCGGCCGCTGGATTGAACCCAGATGATATCGACCTGATTATTGTCGGTACCTGTACTGCCGATGAGATCATTCCTAATGTCGCTTCAGCAGTGCAACAAAACATTGGCGCACCGAATGCAGCAGCGTTTGACCTCAATGCGGCGTGTAGTAGCTTTCTTTACGCCATGCATGTTGCAACCCAAGCTATTCAAACAGGCGCTCATAAAAAAGTGTTGTTGATTGGTGCCGAGCGCCTGACGCGTATTCTCGACTGGACCAAACGTGAGAGTGCAGTGCTATTTGGCGATGGCGCAGGAGCAATGGTTTTGGAAGCGAGTGATGAAGAGGTAGGTCTACTTGCCAGTCATATTAGCTGTGATGCTGATGCGCGTGACGTGTTGAGTCTTGATTTTGGTTTGAGCTTCGACCGCTTTGGCTTTGATGGTATTATGCAGTTCGATTTCGTTGGACAAGAAATTTTTAAGCGTGCGGTCAAAGGCATGAACGCAGCGGTTGAGAAAGTATTTCAGCAAACCGGCTTAAGTACCGAAGATGTTGATGCGCTTATTCCGCATCAAGCGAATAAACGTTTAATCGATTATCTCGCGAAGTTATGTAAGGTGCCTTCTGAGAAAACCGTGATAAATATTCAGAATTACGGTAATACATCTTCTGCAACCTTACCGATCGCTTTTTGTGAAGCGGTAGAAAACGGCACTGTTAAGCCAGGAGATACCATTGTCTCGGCAGTGTTTGGCGGCGGACTAACCTGCGGCGCCGGCTTGATCCGTTGGGGTCAGCGCGTCACACCGGTTAACCCTCCGATCTATGAATTGGAACCCACCGACTTAACCGCTTTAGATATGATTGTGCCGATGCACGAGAAGACGGCCGCGGCTTGGGCAAAGCGAGATAAATAATTCGTCTTTAAAGTACAAATAGCACTGATATTGTGGTGAAAAGCTGATAATCTCGTGAGAGTGGTACAACCAGTTTCACGAGATTTTTTTATGACAGAACAACAGCACATTATTATTGATAAGAACGCCAGTGTAGTCACTATCCGACTTAATCGGCCTGCTAAGAAGAATGCTTTTACGCAACAAATGTATTCGGAAGCAACTGCCGCGCTGAAAGCCGCTGACGAGGACGAGACGATTAAAGTGGTCGTTTTCGAAGGGAGCGGTGATAGTTTTTCTGCGGGTAATGATCTTAACGACTTCCTATCCATCGAGTCACTGGATGAAACGGCTCCTCCTTTTAAGTTTCTTCATTTACTCAATAAAGTGAAAGTGACGTTGGTCGCGAAGGTCAATGGCTTAGCTATCGGCATTGGTACAACCTTGCTGTTGCATTGCGATCTTGTCTATGCGGCTGATAATGCAGTATTCGCTTTACCTTTTGTGCAGTTAGGGTTACTTCCAGAGGCGGGCTCAAGTTTATTGCTACCGCGCATCATGGGACACCAACGTGCATCCGAATTATTGCTACTAGGTGATTCGTTCTCTGCGAACAAGGCACAGCAGTATGGTTTGGTAAATGACGTGGTGGAGGCCGACAAACTTAATACCCGTGTTGATGAGGTAGTCGAACATCTGGTTAAACAGTCGCGCGGTGCTTTAAGAACCTCGAAGAAATTAATCAAAACAGAGTCGGATACTGTATCTGAACGTATTAGTCTAGAGGCTGGCTACTTTGCCAAAGCGCTCAGCTCTGATACTGCTAAGCAAGCAATAGCGGCCAAACTGAAGAAAAACTAGGCAGTCAGCGCACTGGGGCTTGTTTACCTTAGCTGAGTGCGCGATAATGCGCTTTCACGAGTTATGGTGACCCTGCGGGTCCCCTCGCGACACTAACTGGCAAACCCGGTCAGGCCCGGAAGGGAGCAGCCGTAGTCGGGGATGTGGGCGCCGAGGTGTGGCTGGTAGGGTCGCCACCCGTCTCTTTATATCCTAATCACTCCACACTTGATGACTTGCACGCAGTAATTGAGCGTGAGCAAGAATTAGGCGCGATAGGTTGCGTTGATAACCACCCCCGATTACCGCAGCTAAACTAATATTATTTTGCTTCGCGTAGTCCAGCACAAAATAGTCACGTGAAAAAATGCCCTCGATAGATACATCAAGATGTCCGAGATCGTCGCGACGATATATGTCCACCCCTGCGTCATATAAAATCAAGTCGGGTTTAAAGTTTTTGGTTACCTTCTGCAATGTATGTTTCACGGCATCGAGGTACGCGCCATCGGTGGTACCCTTGGGTAAGGCGACATCGAGGTCAGAGTCCACTTTAGTAAAAGGGAAGTTTCGTTCACCATGAATAGAGCAGGTGAAGATATTCTCGTGGTCTCTTAAAAGCGTCGCTGTACCGTCACCCTGGTGAACGTCGGTGTCGAATATCAGAATTTTTAAATTGGGTTGTGCTTTTGTGGCTAAAACCGCACTCATCGCGAGGTCATTGATCAAGCAGAAGCCGCTGCCCCAATCATGGTGTGCATGGTGGTAGCCACCCGAGAAATGAATAGCAATGCGCTTATCGAGTGCTGTCTTCACCGTCTCGAACGTACCTCCAGCTGATGTCAGGGTGCGGGTCAGTAGTTGCGTTGACCATGGAAAGCCCACTTTGCGCCATTCCTTTTTGTCAAACTGATTCGTGATGAGCTTATTGATGTAGTTTGAACTGTGAGCTAACGCTACTTGGGACCAGTTCATTGGTGTCGGTTGAATAAACTGATCGGGCTGCGCGCCGTGCGCTAATGCCCATTGATATAGCATCTTATATTTATGTATTGGATAACGGTGCCGCTCTGGTAGCTGTAGCTCGCTATAGATTGGATGGTAAATAAATGGAACCTTCATCAGCCTTCGTCCATTATTTGAATTTGCCGCTCAACCTGACTGATTGCCTGTTGGCATCGGTTGAGACGCTTTTGATAAGCCTGCGCCTGAACAAGATCTCCTGACTGCTGAAACAGTTCCGCCTTATTTCTGAGTCTTATTTCATATTGGCGATACTTGGCTAGCGTTCGATGAAGCTGCCCATGCTGCGCTTGGAGCTGGGCGCGCAGATCGAAATCAGCGTCGGGCGGACGACTGTTTTGCAGTAACGCGCTTAGAGAAAGAACTTGCTCGCTGATTTTTTCGGCAAGATATTGCTTTCTCTCGTTATCATCGCTTGTTATTAATTTATTAATAAGCTGCTCAGTTTCATTTACGTAAGCAACCGCAAATTGGGACCGCGTAATAAACAGATTTTCCGCAAACCATTGCTCGGCAAAGCGTTTATTGGCTTTTTGTTGGTCGAAAACCTGCGCTTTCTCACGTAACACTGCCAATGCTCGAGTAAATTGTTGTAAATATGTTGGGGTCATGGCTTGCCGTAAATTTGCGGATTTAGAGTATTCTACCTAAATTAAAAGCAGCTTGCCTTTTAACAATCGATAATAGTTAAGTTATCAGTTGTTTAAATAACGTTGAAATTTGTAACGGAGTGTTGTTCGTCGATCAAAAAGTGATACTATGCGAAATAGGGTTCAGCTATGCAAAACTGCTTGGCAGTTGAGTTAGAACTGGACACTTGATTGACAGGAAGTTACCGCGAATAGCGGTTGGAAATGAATTCCGTTGGTAACATGGATTGATGTCGCACGGCTATCATAACGCAGTTAACGCTGTTTCAGCAGGTTGACAGCGTATGGTCATCGTGGGACTATTCCTGTGAATGTGCGCACTTTTTAAGGCGCGTACGCGGATAGAATTTAATCTTTTCGTCACTCAATAAAACTGGTGTTTCACGTTGTAAAACGTTGGAGCGGAAGTTAATTCAAATTGGTTGGGAACTATGACCAAAGTAATCAAGAGAACCAAACTCGCCGCAGCCTTAATGGGCGCAATGGCGGTTGCTGGCACCAGCGTTGCTGCTGCACAGCAAGTTGATGTAGCTAAGCTACAGAAAGAAGAGCAGCAAATCTTGAATGCGCAAGAGCAATCTCAAAAGAAGATTGATTCTTTGTATGAGCAAAGCCAAGATTTGTTGATTGAGTATCGCTCTGTTGTTGCTGAATACGAGAACCTCAAGGTCTACAACGACCACGTGGCTCGTTTGGTTGCTGACCAGCAGTCCAACATCGATTCACTTCAGCGTCAGATCGACACCATCGAAGAAACCAAGCAAGGCGTGGTTCCATTGATGTATGAAATGATCGACGCGTTGGAAGAGTTCGTTAAACTCGACATTCCAATCCACAAAGAGAAGCGTTTAGAGCGTGTTGAACGTCTTCGCGATATCATGGGTAACGCGAACGTATCTACCTCTGAGCAATTCCGTCAAATCATTGAAGCGTACCAAGCGGAGATGGATTACGGTCAAATGCTTAACGCTTATCAGGGTAACCTGAACGTCGACGGCGAAGAAGTTGCTGTAGACTTTTTCCACATGGGTCGCGTTGTATTCGCTGCACAGTCATTAGACTTGAAAAATGCGTGGTTATACAACAAAGACACCAATGAGTGGACTAAGTTGGAAGACGAGTTCTTGAATCCTCTTACCACAGCGATTCGTATGTCACGTAAGCAAACTGCTTACGATCTGGTGAAACTTCCAGTATTCGCAGCGGAGAGTGCAGAATGAAAAAATTAGTTAGTTCGTTAATGATTGCAGCAGCAGTCAGCCTTTCTGCAGGTACGACGCTCGCTGCGCAAGCACAAGACAATCAGCCAGAAGCAAAGAGCTTAGACGAATTGCTTCAATTGGTTGAAAAAAATCGTATTTCTTCTCGTCAAATCAGCGAAGAGCGTGAGCAAGAGTTCATGTCAGCGCGTGCCGATAAGCAGGCGTTGTTGAACAAAGCTAAGCAGCAGCTGAAAGACGAACAGGCACGCGGTAAACGTTTACAAAACCAATTCTCAGAAAACGAAATCACTTTGGCGAACAAAGAGCAAGAGCTCGAAAATGCTAAAGGTACGTTGGGTGAGATGTTCGGTGTTGTACGTGGTGCGGCAACTGAAACTATCGGTCGTATCGCGACTTCAATCGTAAGCGCTCAATACCCAGGTCGTGAAGATGTTCTTCAAAGCCTTTCTGAAGCTAAAGAGCTTCCTACTTTGTCTGAACTTGAAGACCTTTGGACTGCATTGTTAACCGAAATGGTTCAATCAGGTAAAGTTGTTCAGTTTGACGCGGAAGTATTCAGCTTAGCGGGTGGTTCTGAGCAGCGCACGGTAACTCGTGTGGGTGTTTTCAACCTGATTTCTGATGACCAATACCTGACGTATAACGACACGACTGAACAAATTCAGCCGTTGGGTCGTCAGCCAGATGGTTATGTAACAAGCCAAGCTGATACCTTCACTAGCACTGACAGTGGCTATGCAGGTGTTTACTTGGATCCATCAAAAGGCCAAATCTTGGGTCTATTGACTCAGAAAGCGACGTTGATGGAACGCTATCACCAAGGTGGCACAGTAGGTTATGTAATCACCGTGGTATTAATCATCGGTTTGATTATCTCTTTGTTCAAGCTTGTGACGCTTACAGTCGTAGGTGGCAAGATGCGTTCGCAGCTTAAAAACATCGAGAATCCTTCAGACAAAAACCCATTGGGTCGCGTATTGAAGGTTTACCATGAGAACAAAAATGCTGATGCTGAGAACCTTGAGTTAAAACTTGACGAAGCAATCATGCGTGAAACGCCGAAGATCGAAAGCGGCATCAACGTAGTGAAAATCTTCGCAGCTATCGCACCATTACTTGGTCTCTTGGGTACCGTTGTGGGTATGATTGGTACGTTCCAATCAATCACATTGTTCGGTACAGGTGACCCGAAAATCATGGCGGGTGATATCTCTATGGCGTTGGTAACAACAGCTATGGGTCTTATCGCAGCGATTCCATTGATTTTGGCTCACAGTATTGTGGCATCACGTAGTAAATCAATTATTCACTTGTTGGATGAGCAAGCTGCGGGCATCGTAGCCGCTCACTCGGAGAAGGAGTAAGTTCATGCTTTACCTGATGGAACTATGGGAATCTATCAGGGATTTTATTGCGACCGGTGGCGACGTATTGTACGTCGTCATGGGGGTACTCTTTCTAATGTGGGTACTGATGATTGAGCGTTATTGGTACTTAACGAGTGCTTTCCCTAAATTGCGAAAAGATATCATCGCACGTTGGGATGCTCGTAAAGATACCACCTCATGGTACGCACATAGAATCCGCGAAGCATGGATTTCCGAAGCGAACGATAAATTGAATGCACGTATTCTGTTGATTAAAACTTGTGTTGCACTTTGTCCTTTAGTGGGGCTGCTCGGTACAGTAACCGGTATGATTACCGTATTCGAGATCATGGCAGTGCAAGGTACCGGTAACCCTCGTCTAATGGCGTCGGGTATCTCGATGGCAACTATCCCTACTATGGCGGGTATGGTTGCAGCGTTATCCGGTATGTTCTTTGCGACCCGACTCGAGAGTCGTGTTCGTCGCGCTAAGCAGAACTTGGTCGACAGTCTGCCACATCACTAAGAGAGTATTACTATGGCAAGAAATCGTATTCGTGAAGAGGAAGATGCAGCGATTGACATGACGCCGATGCTGGACATCGTATTCATCATGTTGATCTTCTTCATCGTAACAACCTCTTTCGTTAAAGAGGCTGGTATTCAGGTGAATAAACCTGAAGCAAACCAGGCCAACAAGGAGCCTTCAGCTAACATCTTTATCGCGATTCGCGACACAGGTGAAGTCTGGATGGATAAGCGTCAAGTTGACGTAGAACGCGTGGCAGCAAACCTTGAGCGTATGCTTGCTGAGCAACCTACTGACTTAGTGGTTATTCAGGCAGACAAGAAAGCTGAGCATGGTCGTGTTGTAGAAGTCATGGACCAGGTTAAGGAAGCGGGTATCGATAAGATATCCATAGCAGCGGAGACTAACTAATATGGTGCGCTTTTTAGTATCTTTAATACTAGGTGCGGCCGTTACGTTTGCTCTGTTTGCTTTTATGGCTTACTTAATCGGTGGGGGGGCTAAGAGTAATGAAGCTCCGCCTCCCACTCCGGTCATTGACATCGTAACGTCGCCGCCAGAGTCCGACGTTCAAGAGCGCCGGAGAACACCTCCGCCGCCACCACCGCCGCCTCAGGCTCCGCCTGAGACACCGCAGTCTGAACCAGATACTTCAGATTCGGGTGGTATGAACATGAGTATGGGCTTCGACGTCGATGTGGGTGGCGCTGACACTGGTTTGTCAGGCCCCGGCAACTTGTTGAACCAAGATGGTGATGCTACGCCAATCGTTCGAATTGAACCTCGTTATCCACCTTCTGCGGCGCGTAATGGCACCGAAGGTTGGGTACAGTTGAGATTCACTATCGACGAACAAGGTGGTGTTACCGACGTTGAAGTAATTGACTCAGAACCTCGTCGAGTGTTCGACCGAGAGGCACGCCGCGCGTTATTGCGTTGGAAGTACAAGCCTAAGGTCGTAGACGGTAAGCCTGTTCGTCAAGAAGGTATGACTGTTCAGCTCGACTTCAACATGGATGGGCAATAAGAAATGAAAACTGTAATGAAGACATTTGTTACTGCCCTTGCTTTTGGCTTGGTTGTGGCTACCGCTCCGGTAGCCGCTCAAGACCTCGGTCTTGATTTGCCAAGTAAAGAAACCGTTGAAGCGCAGAAGAAAGCTCGTAAAAACCAAGTCGCCTCACAGCGCGTTGGTCGGGCGATCATGGATGCGTTCGAGTTGTACGAGCAAGAGCAGTTACAAGCAGCTATCACTATGCTTGAGGAAGAATTGCCAGATACAGAGGGTTACGATCGAGCTTATCTAAGTCGTTTCTTAGGTACTCTCTATGCGCAAGCAGAGCGTACCGATGAAGCATTGCCAATGTTGAAAAACGCGGCTGACGAAGATGTACTCGGATGGAGTGACCAAGCGGCTGTTTTGAAGTTAGTGGGACAACTGAGTCTGCAAGAGGAAAAATTCGAGCAGTCAGTGACTTACTTACAGAAATGGTTCGAATTCACTGGTGAGATGGATCCTCAGTCCTTGTTCTATGTTGCTAATGCTTATTATCAACAAAAGGAATTCGCTAAGATCGTACCTTATGCAGAAGCGGCACTGAAGTATGCGGATGAGCCGAAGAAAGACTATTATACGCTACTGATGGCCTCTTACTTTGAACGTAAGATGTACGACAAAGCTATTTCGACGGTCGAGGAAGGCTTAAATGTGTTGCCTGAGACGATCTCGTGGTGGCCGCAACTTGCACAAATGTATATGCTCAAGGAAAACCTTGCAAAAGCATTGCAGACAATGGAAATTGCGTATTTAGCGGGTTATCTGAAAGAGGAAAACCAATTTAAGTTATTGGTTCAACTCTATGATAACGAGGGCGTCCCTTATAAAGCTGCGACGACGATGATAAAACACATCCAGTCAGGCGATATTGAGGGTACAGCTAAGAACTACTCTACCGCAGCGAATAGCTTTCACCGCGCTAAAGAGCTTGCACAAGCAGCAAAATGGTACGGTAAAGCCGCTGAGTTGGCAGATGACGGTGATAACAAAGGCGAGTATTTGCGTAAGCAGGGTAACCTGCTAGTGCAAAACGAGCAGTATGTAGCTGCGACGACTCCGCTCAAAAATGCATTAGATTATGCACAGGGTGATGATAAAGGTCGTATCTACATGTCACTAGCAGAAGCATTCTTCTATGGTGGCGATTATCGTCAGGCACTGACTTATGTGAACGAAGCGGCTAAGTTTAGCAATCAGCGTCGTAGTGCGCGCAGTTGGAAAGGTTATATCCAATCCACAGCGAAACGCAAAGGCGTCGATTTATAAAGCTTAAGTTGATAGAAACCCCGCATTCGCGGGGTTTTTTTTTGCCTATATTCACCTATGTCAGCCACTTTTATAACGATTAGATTTAGAGTATGATCAGCGCCGACTTTATTCGGAGGAATTTTCATGGGTAGTAACAATTATAAAGATCCTTCAAGCGGTAAATTTTTGTTGATTGCCGTCTTACTTTTCGTTTTCGCAGGATGTCTCCCACTAGTTTTGCGCTTTTTTCAATTGATCGGTGCGTAAAGACTACGTGCGTTCCTGAAAAGGACCTTAATGTTATGACGATTTCTACGCTCGTGGTCGACGATAACGCCAATACACGAGCTGATATTGGAAGCAGTTTGTCTAGCTTGGATATCAACCTGGTGTTTGCGAACGATGGTTTAGACGGATTAAAACAAGCCAAAGAGGGCTGTTTTGACCTCTTGATCATTGATCATAAAATGCCATTAATGGACGGCCTCACGTTACTTAAAAACTTACGTCAGCTTGGCCAATACCACCATACGCCGATTTTGTTTGTTACCACGCAAGACGTGACAGAGGCAGAGCCTTTAGCGCTTAAACATGGTGCTACGCGCTGTTTGAGTAAACCGTTACAGGCACAGTTTTTGTGTGATGTGGTGAGCTATTACACAAAACGTTCGGTTGCTTAAGGATAACTATGGATTTGATCAAGTCTATCCGGGATAGTATTCGAGCAATCCCAGATTACCCTAAGCCAGGAATTACCTTTAGGGACATTTCACCGTTGTTGCAGTCTAAAGATGCGTTCAAATCGACCATCGAGGCTTTTGCACAACGCTATCAAGAGCTAGGTATTGACCAAATTGCGGCGGTAGAAGCGCGAGGCTTTATTTTTGGTGCAGCACTTGCGCAACGGCTCGGTTGTGGGCTGACTTTGTTGCGTAAGCCAGGAAAGTTACCTGGGCCTGTGGTCAAAGAGACCTATGCGTTGGAGTATGGCGAGGATGCACTCGAGATACAAGAATGTGCATTTAAAGAGCCCCAACGAGTTCTTTTGATGGATGACTTACTCGCTACTGGCGGGACAGTCGCGGCCGCGGCAAAGCTTTTATCTCGGACTCAAGCGGAATTGTTAGAGGCTGCATTCGTCATAACATTAGATGATCTTCCAGGCGAACAAAAATTGCAGGATCTTGGCATATCGTGCTATACCTTGTGTCGATTCTAATTAATTAAGAGGCGGTTAATGGCTTATCAAGTGCTTGCTCGTAAATGGCGCCCGATGCAGTTTGATCAAGTAGTGGGTCAACAGCACGTGCTCGAGCCCTTATTCCATGCACTTGAACAGCAACGACTGCATCACGCCTATCTGTTCACCGGCACACGTGGTGTGGGTAAAACCACCATCGCGCGTATTTTAGCGAAGGCCCTGAATTGTGAACGTGGGGTGAGTGCTCGACCGTGTGGAGAATGCCCAAGTTGTGAAGAGATAGAGCAAGGTCGGTTTGTTGATCTTATCGAGGTCGATGCAGCTTCGCGTACTAAAGTTGAAGATACGCGAGAGTTGCTTGATAACGTACAATACCGTCCAACGCGTGGAAGGTATAAGGTCTATTTAATAGACGAAGTACATATGCTTTCTCGCCATAGTTTTAATGCACTCCTAAAAACCTTAGAAGAGCCTCCTGAGCACGTTAAGTTCCTTTTAGCTACGACGGACCCGCAAAAACTACCAGTGACGGTGGTGTCACGCTGTTTGCAATTTAATTTACGTGCGCTCGATCGTGAGCAAATTGTAGGGCAACTTGAATATGTTCTAGAAAATGAAAACGTACCTCATGATGCCCAAGCCTTAACCTTATTGGCGCAATCAGCCAAAGGTAGTATGCGTGATGCATTAAGCCTCACTGATCAAGCGATAGCGCAAGGGCAGGGTAAAGTTCAAGTTGAATCTGTGCAGCGTATGCTTGGACACCTCGCTGATGCGCATGTACATCCCCTTTTGGATGCGCTCGCGAGCGGTGATAGTGGTTCAGTGTTCGAAAAATTTGATGAATTAAAAAGTTTGGTACCTGATCCGTTAATGATTCTTAACGAATTACAGCGTGTTATACACCGGATCGCGTTAATACAACAAATTCCTGCCATGATGGGCGCTGAGGACAAAACCAACACGACTGAAGCATTACTGCGAAAGTTACCCGCAGAAGTACTGCAGTTATATTATCGGATCGTAATAGAGGGCAAAAAAGAGGCGCCTTATGCGGTGGACCCGCAGAGCGCTGTCGAAATGACATTGTTGCGACTGCTATCTTTTACGTTCGAGAATCCCGAATCAGGCGAGGAGGCTTTAACACGTCCGCCTGAATCGAATTTAGACACAATAACGCCGTTTGAGCAGACTGAAGAAGCAGCTCACGCAGGTCAGCACAGTGGCGATACTTCGATACAGAGCGAAGCTGATGATATGTCCGCACTGGAGGCTCAGCAGCGCGATATTGAAGCGCAAGCCGCTCAACATAGAATGTCGAGACCAGCAGAGGGTGTTGCTGAAGATAACTCGGTTGCGCCTGATGAAGGACTAGCATCACTGTTGAACATGCGACAGGACTTGTCTGGTCATCAAGAGCCGGAAAAAAAAAATTCTGAAATAGATATTGAAACGTCGCCCGAACAGCCTCATTTACCAAGTAGACAGCCCGACAAACAGCATGCTGAGCCTGTGCAAACGACTCCAGTTAGTCTGAGTCACATACAACAGCGGTTTGATTCGTCGACACGACGCGCAGCCGATGTAGACAGCTGGGCTGCACTGGTCGATGCGACAGCGGTACAAGGCTTGACTCGACAACTCTTGCTAAATTCGGTGTTGGAAAAAGTAGGTCATCAGCAGTGGTGTATTTGGGTGACTGAAGAACAGCAAAGTTTATTAAGTGAAAAAACGGTAGCCCTTGCCAGAGAGGCCTTATGCGAAGTGTTGTCGGCACAAGGGGAGTATCGCTTTTTGGTTGGCTCTCAACAAATGAGCACGCCGTTGCTGATTCAGCAGGCGATTGATCATTACCGGTTGGAGCAGGCGAAGTTATGGTTGCAGAATGACTCGGGATTTAATGAGTTATTGAATTCATTTGACGCGGTGACTGACGAAACGTCTATCAGCGCACGATAAAATTTAGCAATAGAGGATTTGACCATGTTTAAAGGTGGTATGGGAAATATGATGAAGCAGGCGCAGCAAATGCAAGAGCGCATGCAGCAAGCCCAGCAAGAGATCGCTGAAATGGAAGTGACCGGCGAGTCCGGTGCAGGTCTTGTTAAAGTAACCATGTTAGGCAACCACAACATCAAGCGCGTTGAAATTGATGAAAGCCTGATGGACGATGATAAAGAGATGCTTGAGGATCTGATTGCAGCGGCAACTAATGATGCAGTCCGTCGCGTAGAGGAGACGAGCAAAGAACGCATGTCGGAAATCACTGGTGGTATGGGTCTACCGCCTGGTTTTAAGATGCCGTTCTAGGTTCATTCTATGAGTGAAGGAATCAGTCCCGCGATTGATCGCTTGGTTGACGATTTAAAGCGTCTACCAGGTGTGGGTAAAAAAACGGCGCAACGTATGGCGTTCCATTTATTGGAACGTGACCGAGAGGGGGCGCAACGTTTGGCTGATTCCTTGCACAACGCAGTTGAGCGCGTAGGTCACTGCCAACAGTGCCGCACACTGACCGAAGAGCCTTTATGTCGTATTTGCGCGAACCCCGCGCGCAGTGAGCAAGGTACGTTATGTGTAGTAGAGACACCTGCTGACGTATTGGCTATTGAACAAACATCGCAATTTAAAGGTCGTTATTTTGTTTTGATGGGTCACCTATCTCCTCTTGATGGTATAGGCCCAGAGGATATTGGTCTTGATGAGCTCGAAGCACAGCTTAAGAGCGCTGTGATTGAAGAGATTATATTGGCGACTAATCCTACCGTAGAAGGCGATGCAACAGCTCACTATATCGCCGATATTGCCGAATCCTTGAATGTAAACACGTCTCGAATAGCTCATGGTGTGCCCGTTGGCGGCGAATTAGGCTATGTTGATCAGGCTACCCTTGGACATGCATTCACTGGACGTAAAAAATTTGGTTGACGCTTGAAATTGCCTATATCGCCCCCATTTCTGACATGAAAAGGTGGTTGAAGTAGGAGAACACAATTATGGCGGAAGCCGCTCAAACCGAAAAGCATGGATTTCAGACAGAAGTTAAGCAATTGCTTAACCTGATGATCCATTCTCTATATTCAAATAAAGAAATCTTCTTACGTGAACTGGTATCGAATGCGTCTGACGCGGCCGATAAGTTGCGTTTCAAAGCACTTAGCGATAACTCGCTGTATGGTGAAGATGGCGAGCTTCGTGTGCGAATCGCGATCGACAAAGACAACCGTACGCTAACAATAAGCGACAACGGTATTGGCATGACGCGTGACGAAGTGATGACTAACTTAGGCACCATTGCTAAGTCGGGTACGGCCGAGTTCTTCGGTCAGCTATCGGGTGATGAGGCGAAAGATAGTAAGTTAATCGGTCAGTTCGGTGTTGGTTTTTACTCAGCATTTATCGTCGCCGACGAAGTCACTGTGCGTACGCGTTCTGCCTATGAGTCACCGGAACATGGTGTCGAGTGGCACTCTAAGGGTGAAGGAGAATTTGAAGTCGCAGACACCCAAAAGTCGCAGCGCGGAACAGATATTATTTTGCATTTGAAAGAAGATGCAGATGAGTTTTTAGATGACTTCCGTATTCGTGGGGTGATTAACAAATACTCAGAACACTTGAGTATCCCCGTCCAAATGTGGAAAGAAGCGGTTGAAGAACAAAAAAATGATGACGGCGAAGTTATTACGCCTGCCCAAGAGGCTCAATGGGAAACTGTGAACTCGGGTCAAGCCTTATGGACGCGCGATAAAGCCGACATCAGCGACGAAGAATATAAAGAGTTTTATAAGACTGTAGCGCATGACTTTGACGATCCGCTGTTATGGAGCCATAACAAGGTTGAGGGTACACACGAATACACCAGCCTTCTTTATATTCCTAAACGAGCTCCTTGGGACCTTTGGAATCGTGAGCAACAGCAGGGGGTAAAACTCTATGTGAAGCGTGTCTTTATTATGGATGACGCTGAGCAATTAATGCCGACCTACTTACGCTTTGTTAAAGGTCTTATTGATACTAATGACCTCCCATTGAACGTATCCCGTGAAATCTTGCAAGATAACAAGATTACTCGCTCAATGCGTAATGGTAGTACTAAGAAAGTGTTGCAGATGCTCAAGAAATTGGCAAAAGACGACGCCGAGCAATACCAAGGCTTCTGGGATACTTTTGGTAATGTGTTAAAAGAGGGTCCTGCGGAAGACAGTGGTAATCGGGAACGCATCGCTGAGCTGTTGCGTTTTGCGTCGACACATACTGATGAGCAAACTCAAAATGTCAGTTTAGATGATTACGTTGAACGCATGAAAGAAGGCCAAGACAAGATTTTCTATATCGTCGCCGACAGTTTTGAGGCTGCGAAGAATAATCCTGCCCTTGAGATCTTCCGTAAGAAAGGCATCGAAGTACTATTGCTCTCTGAACGCATTGACGAGTGGTTGATGAGCCATTTAACTGAGTTTAAAGAGAAGTCGTTGCAGTCGGTAACGCGCGGCGATTTAGACTTAGGCGACTTAGATGATGAAAATGACAAGGCCGAGCAAGAAAAGTCAGAAGAAGCGTTTAAAGAACAGTTAGAACGCTTTGAGAAAGCACTCGGTGAGCGCGTTAAAAAAGTGCGTGTAACGCACCGTTTGACTAATTCGCCTGCGTGTATCATTACCGATGACAATGATATGAGCACGCAGATGGCTAAGCTGATGGAAGCTGCGGGTCAGAAAGTACCTGAAACAAAATACATTTTTGAGGTTAACCCGGATCATCCTTTAGTCGTAAAAATGCAAGGCAAGAACGATGAGGAATTTGCCGAGTGGGCTCAAGTACTGCTTGATCAAGCTACGCTCGCAGAGCGCGGAAACCTTAAGGATCCAGCGTCTTTCGTGGCTCGTCTTAATAAGTTAATGCTTAACGCATAATCACGCTATAGCGCACAGCAACAAACGCTTGCTGTGCGCCTCTTTTCTTGTAAAAACGCCCTCATCGGGGTAAAGTTCCCCTCAGACACTTGAATACAAATATAAACGAGGCTGTTTATGCGCATTATTTTGCTCGGCGCTCCGGGTGCGGGAAAGGGCACTCAAGCTCAATTTTTGATGAATACCTTTGGTATCCCACAGATTTCAACGGGTGATATGCTACGAGCCGCAATCAAGTCCGGCTCAGAGCTTGGTAAGAAAGCAAAGCAAGTGATGGATGCAGGACAACTGGTTTCTGATGAAATCATCATCGAACTAGTCAAAGAACGTATCGCCGAACCGGACTGCCAAAACGGTTTCTTGCTCGACGGCTTCCCGCGCACGATTCCACAAGCTGACGCCATGCGTGAAAACGGTATCGAAGTTGACTACGTACTTGAGTTTGCGGTACCTGACGACGTGATTGTTGAGCGTATGAGTGGACGTCGTGTACACCCAGGTTCAGGTCGTGTTTATCATATTAAACACAACCCACCTAAAGAAGAGGGCAAAGACGATGAGACCGGTGAAGAGCTGGTTATTCGTCCAGACGACCAAGAGCAGACCGTACGCAAACGCTTAGCGGTCTACCATGAACAAACAGAGCCTTTGGTTGAATATTATCAATCACTCGCAAAAGAAACGGACACCGAGTATCATCGTATTGATGGAACTCAGCCAGTCGAAGCTGTAAGTAAGGAACTCGGTGCACTGCTTAAGTAAAGAGTTGCACTGAAAGGTTTTGATAGAGGCTCACCCCACTGGTGAGCCTTTTTAATTTTATGTGTTACCACTTTATCGGAGAACATCATGGCCACCCTCACCATAACGAGTTTATTTGCAGGCATTCTGGCATTGATCTACGTTGTACTTTCGGTTCGCATTATTCAGCTCCGTTGGCGTCATCGTGTAGGTATTGGGACCAATAAAGTTGAAGAATTACAACGCGCTGTGCGCGCGCACGGTAACTTTATAGAATACGTTCCGTTGATGTTGTTGATGCTTGCTCTTATCGAGTTTAGTGGGGTTGGCAGTGCATGGATCTATAGCTTAGGTGGTGCGTTGACCATCGCCCGTATTGCTCACGCTGCGGGTCTATCCTCTAACGCAGGTGTGTCCTGGCCTCGTACGGTCGGTGTCCTCGGCACATTCAGCGTGTTGTTACTGCAAGCGGGCATTTTAATCGGCATCTTTGTTGGCCAGCTATAGGAGACATTGACGTGCAGGAGTTAGCACCCGGAATTTCTTATCTGCCCTCGCAGGGCGAAGTCAAAGGCACCTGTGTATTGCTTCACAGTTCGCAAAGTTCTAACGCGCAATGGAAAATACTGCAACAAACGTTAAGCAATGACTATAACGTTGTAGGGATCGATTTATTGGGCTACGGACGTGCGCCTGACGTAGAGTCTGCGCCGCATTTTCGCTTGCAGCAAGAAATTACGCGCATCGAAAGAGCACTCAAGCCAACCTTGGGTAATCAGTCGCTAATTTTGATTGGTCATTCTTACGGTGGGGCGGTTGCGCTAAAAATGGCGCAACAAAAACATTTTAATATTGAGCGTGTGGTTGTGTATGAGCCAGTCAGTTTTCATGTGTTGGAGGAAGATTCTCCTGGCATGCAAGAAATTCGGCAGGTGAGTGATGCGATGCACGGGAAAGATGAGGTAGAATGCACGCGCACCTTTATTGATTACTGGAACCAACCCGGTTATTTCGATGCTCTGCCAGAGCGTGTTCAACAAGGTATGGTTGCGCAAGCGGCAAAAGTTGCGCTGGATTTCGACGCACTATTAAATGATGAACTAACGCTTAAAGATTATCAGCAGGTTGAAGCGCCTGTATTGATTTTACAAGGTGAATACACACGTCGCAGTGCGCGAGCGGTGGTTAAAGCATTATCCACGGCGCTGACATCAGTGACTGTAAAACCCGTCCTAGCTGGACACATGGGACCTCTTACGCATCCGGCTGAGGTTAACCCACTTATTCTTGACTTTATTTAGGATGTTGTAAGTCATGGCCAAACACACGCACGAAATTAGAAAGCTCGCTAAACTGACCGGCCCTATATTAGTCGCGCAACTGACGCAGATGCTCATGAGCGTAGTCGATACAGTGATGGCAGGGCGTAAAGATGCGGTGGATTTGGCAGCCGTTTCGGTGGGTGGCAGTATTTTTGTACCGGTCACTTTGTTGATGTTTGGTATTGCACTCGCGTTGGCGCCTATCGTTTCGCACTTTGACGGCTCAAAGAAGTATCGCCGCATGGCGAACATGCTACAGCAAGGGTTGTATGCGTGTGCTATTTTTGGCGTGTTAGCTTTGGTGGTCTTGCAGTTTTCGCCCTACATTCTTGACTGGATGGAGGTGGAGGATCGCTTCCGGCAAGTGACGCTAGATTACGTTAATTACATTGCGTGGGGTGTACCCGGTTTTGTTATTTATGTGATTTTAAGAAACTTCTGTGAGGGATTATCCAATACCATGCCATCCTTAGTGATTGGCTTTATTGGGTTACTCATTAATATTCCGGCAAACTATATCTTTATTTACGGTCACTTTGGCGCGCCCGAACTCGGTGGTGCAGGGTGTGGTTTAGCATCGGCTTTGGTGTTTTGGGGCATGGCTATTTCGATGGCGATCTATGTATTCACCAGTCGTCGTTATAAGAAGCTTCACCTACTCAGACGCTGGTATCCACCTAAGTTCGATGACGTGGCGTATATTATAAAAATAGGCTTTCCTATAGCGATGTCACTGTTTTTTGAGGTCAGCCTATTTGCCGCAGTGGCGTTACTGATTGCACCATTAGGTCCAACAGTGGTATCTGCTCACCAAATTGCATTGAACATCAGCTCGTTGGTATATATGGTGCCATTGAGCATTTCGATGGCCGTGACACTTCGAGTGGGTTTTGCTTTAGGCGCTGGTGAGCCCAAAAATGCCATGCTGAGTTTTAAAATTGCGATGGTATTCGGCATGGTATTCGCCGCGGTTAACGGTATCATCATGTATTTAGGTGGTGCTTGGCTGGCAAGCTTGTATACGCCTGATACCGCGATTATTAATCTTGCCGCAACGCTGATGGGATTGGCGGCGATTTTTACGATGTCGGATACGTTTCAAGCCGTTGCTATGGGAACCTTACGGGGATACAAAGACACCAAATGGCCGATGATCATGGCGTTTATCTCGTATTGGCCATTCGGCTTAACAGTCGGCTACATTCTTGGACGCACTGACTGGTGGGTGCCTCGCATGGGGGCCGCGGGCTTTTGGATTGGCTTTATTAGTGGCTTAACAGTCGCCGCGGTGATGCTCACCATCCGCTTGCGCTACGTATCTAAGCATTACGAGCGCAAGCAGTTCGAGCAAACAGTCAACAACGCCACTTAACGGTGGCGTTGGTGTAGTACCTCAAGCACTTGTTCGAGGCTCAAATCACTCGCTTCTAAAGTCACCAGTAGGTGATAAAGTAAATCGGCACTTTCATTAAGTAATTCATCTTCATCCTGCACAGTGGCGGCAAGCGCAACCTCAACACCTTCCTCACCCACCTTCTGAGCGATACGCTTAATGGGTTGGCTTAATAGTTTTGCGGTGTAGCTTTCGTCAGGTGAGGCGCTGCGACGCGCTTTAATGATGTTGTTTAACTGCACTAAAAAGGGTGCAGGCGCTTCGGCAAAACATGAACGCGTACCTAAGTGGCAAGTCGGTCCTTGCGGTATTGCTTGGACAAGAATCGAATCATTGTCACAGTCGCGGTAAGCGCCAGTGAACTGTAAAACATGACCCGACTGCTCACCTTTTTGCCAAAGTCGCTGCTTGCTACGACTGTAAAAGGTCACCGCTTTGGTCTGCAAGGTTTGTAGCAATGCATCGCGGTTCATGTAACCTTGCATAAGTACTTCGCCGGTTAGGACATGCTGTACAATACAGGGAACAAGCTGATTCATTTTCTCCCAAGCAAGTTGGTCTACCGTGCTTTCAGTAATTAGCATGTTACAAAACTCCTTGTTCGATTGGACGAATAGCGATGCCTTCGTCAATCAGTTGTTGCTTCAGCTCCGCCATGGCGATGATATTCTTATGAAACACCGAAGCGGCTAAGGCACCATCAACATCGGCTTGTTTAAATACATTGGTAAAATGGTTAATGGCACCTGCACCACCAGACGCGATCAGCGGCACTGAACAGTGACGGCGTATTGATGCCAGTTGTTCGACATCATAGCCTTTTCTTACACCATCTTGATTCATACAGTTGAGAACGATCTCACCGGCACCTCGCGCGATGACCTCGTTGACCCAATCTTTGGTCTGCCACTGCGAGCGACGTGATTTGCTCTCGTCACCGGTAAACTGATGCACCTCGTATTCACCGCTGTCTGCATTAAAATAGCTATCAATACCGATGACGACACATTGCTGACCGAACTCATCCACCATCTCATTGATCAGCTCAGGATTCATCAGCGCAGGCGAGTTAATTGATAACTTATCGGCGCCCATGGAAAGGAGCTCACGACCATGAGCCAGGGTACGAATACCACCTGCGACGGTAAACGGAATATCGATTTCGCGCGCGACGCGTTCAACCCAACTCTTGTCTACCGTGCGGCCATCAGAGGATGCCGTAATATCGTAGAAAACCAATTCATCAGCGCCTATTTCCGCATAGCGTTTTGCTAGGGGCAAGATGTCGCCGATCAGTTCGTGATTACGAAATTGAACGCCCTTGACGACTTGACCGTCACGAACATCTAAGCAGGGGATGATGCGTTTTGCCAGCATTGGATCGCCTCCTCTAAACTAAATGCACCGGTCAGTAATGACTTACCTAAGATAACGTGGTCACAGTTCGCTGCTTTCAAGCGTTGTATATCTTCAAGACTATTAACACCGCCCGACGCCTGCCATTGAATGGCTGGGAAACGCTTTTTATACGCTTCGTACAATGCCACATTACTACCTTGCATAGTGCCGTCACGGCTGATGTCGGTACACAATACATGGGCGCAACCCAATGCGGAGAAACGTTTGAGTATGTCGTCTAACGTCACGTCACTGGATGACTGCCAACCATGAGTCGCAACACGCGCAATGCCATCCGCGTCAATGTTGACATCAAGTGCGAGCACGATTTTTTCAGCGCCAAATTGTTTAAACCAAGTCTCGACCTGTTCCGGATCGGTAACGGCTTTTGAGCCAATGACGACTCGTTTAATACCACAGGCAAGAATTTCTTCGATATCCTCAGTGCTACGAATACCACCGCCGGCCTGACAGTTTAAATTGGTCGCCGCGCAAATTGTGCGCAGTGTTTCGAGTTGGCGATTTTGCGGATTCTTCGCACCATCTAAATCGACCAAGTGCAGCCATTGTGCCCCCGCGGCTTGGTAGCTTTGCGCTTGCTCAACAGCATCAATGTCGAACGTTGTTTGTTGACTAAAGTCACCTTGATAGAGGCGCACAACCCGGCCTTCAATCAAGTCTAATGCAGGAATCATCATAACGCGTTCTCCAAGAAACGTTTAAGCATGGCACGGCCGACCGCACCCGAGCGCTCAGGATGAAATTGAGCACCGATAAAATTATCTTTGCGGATCATGGCCGCGAACGTATCACCGTAATCACAGGTGGCGATGGTGTAGTCATCTTTTGCAACGGCATAACTGTGCACAAAATAACAGTAAGGATCGGTGTCATTATCGAGCAATGGATTGGCGTTGGTCGCACGGACGTTGTTCCAGCCCATATGTGGCAAAGGTCTGTCACCGACCTGCATACGTTTGGTTTGCGCAGGGATTAAGCCTAAGCATTCCACGTCACCTTCCTCAGAGTGCGCTGTCATCAGTTGCATACCAAGACAAATCCCCAATGTGGGTTGGGTGAGCGCTTTAATAGGTTCAATTAACTGTTTACGGTGCAGATTGCGCATCGCTGCAGCTGCTGTTCCCACACCCGGCAAGATGACGCGATCAGCGGCGCCGATGATCGCCTCATCGTCAGTAATTACAGGCTGATAGCCTAAGCGCTCAATGGCAAACTTTACCGAGGTGAGATTCGCACACTCGGTATCGACAATTACAATTTTCACGCGAGCATTCCTTTACTTGAAGGTAACTGTTGGTCGCCCGTTTTTGCCACGGCTTGACGCAGCGCGCGACCAAAGACTTTAAACAAGCTTTCAACCTGGTGGTGCGTGTTGCCCTCAGTCGTTGACAAGTGCAAGCTAATCGCCATTGCATCGGTGAGCGAGCGGAAGAAGTGCTCAACCATTTCGGTTGATAATTCGCCCACTTTGTCGCGCGTGAAATCCGCCTGCCACTTGAGGTAAGGTCGACCTGAGAGATCGATAAGACACTCAGCACGACACTCATCCATCGGCAATGCAAAACCAAAACGGCCAATACCGCGTTTGTCACCTAAGGCTTGGCGTAGTGCCTGACCTAGTGCCAGCGCCGTATCTTCAATGGTGTGGTGGTCGTCAATGTGTAAATCACCTGTCACATTGGCGGTTAAGCTGATGCCAGCGTGTGTGGCAATTTGCTCTAGCATGTGATCAAAGAAGCCAATACCCGTCGAAAATGAGCGCGGTGTTGCATTATCGAGGTCAACTGCAATACGAATATCGGTCTCATGGGTGGTACGGATCACCTTAGCAGAACGTGAGCGTTGGGTCAGGTCGCGCACGATAGCGTTCCAATCTAGGTTGGCACGGTCATATCGAATACCGCGTATACCCATACTCTCTGCAAGTTTAATGTCCGTTTCGCGATCGCCAATCACATAACTATCGGTGAAGTCGATAAGGCCTTTTTGTAGGTAATCCTGCACCAAGCCGAGTTTTGGCTTCCGGCAACTACAGTTGTCTTCCTCAGAATGTGGGCAAATCAGTACGTCGTCAAAGCGCACGCCTTGACTTGCAAAGACAGCCATCATTAACTCATGGGGCGCGTGGAAGTCGGCTTGTGGAAAACTGTCTGTTCCCAGTCCGTCTTGGTTGGACACCATGACGAGGCGATAACCCGCCTGCTGTAACTTAAGCAGGGCAGGGATCACATTCGGCTCAAATTCGAGCTTACTGACGCTGTCTAATTGTTTGTCGACAGGCGGCTCGAGCACCAGTGTGCCGTCACGATCGATAAATAGCCAACGTTGCTGATTCATTGAGTATCTCCAAAAAAGCATTTCAGTGCATCAATAACAAGTGTGTTTTCTCGTTCATTACCGACGCTGATGCGTACTGTGTTGTCGAGTCCAACCTGTGCTGATTGATTACGTATTAATATACCGTTCTGCTGCATGGTCTGCATGAGGCTATCGGCATCGGCAACACGATACAGTAAAAAGTTCGTTTCACTCTCGGCAACCAACGCCATTGGCAGTTCCGCTAATTCATCGCGGATGCGCTGGCGCTGTTTGACGGTGCGTGTTACGTCGGCTTGAACGCGTTCGATGCCCACAGGCGATAACGCCTGGCTAGCAATTTGAATGGTCAAGTCTGGCAGCGGATAAGGCGCCAGTACTTTCTGCAATACGGTAATGACGTCCTCGTTGGCGAGCGCAAAACCACAGCGTGCGCCGGCGAGCGCAAACGCTTTTGATAAAGTACGCAACACCACCAAGTTAGGATATTTCGCTAACCAATCGACGACACTCGCCTCGGCACAAAACTCGATGTAAGCCTCGTCAACGACCACGAGACTGGTCGTCGCGAACTTAAGCACTGCCTCGATATCTTCTTGTGCAAGCCGATTACCGACAGGGTTGGAAGGAGAACACAAGAAAATGAGACGAGCGTCTGCGCTACGCGCCTTGATAGCGTCTAAATCGAGTTGATAAGACGAAGTTAAGGGTACCGAGACCACGTCAGCTCCATGCGTCTGCGCAGAAATTGCATACATACCGTAGGTCGGTGGGCAGATAAGCACACGGTCTTGTTTAGGTTCGCAAAACGCTTTGATAAGCAGTTCGATTGCTTCGTCAGACCCGCGGCAACTTAATACCTGTTCAAGGCGAACATTAGCGTAGTCCGCGTAAGCTTGATTGAGGCGCTGCGACTGAAACGCTGGGTACCGGTTCAACTGTGAGCAATCCAGCGCGTAATCGTATGCGTAGGGTGACTCGTTGGCGTTTAGCCATACTGAACCGCCACTCATCGAACGTCGCGCTGATGCGTAGGGCACCAAAGTTTTCAAGTGTGGGCGCTGTAACTGTTCGGCTAAGCTCATACGTTGTCCTCCTGCGCCTCTAAGCGAATGGTCACGGCGCGTTTATGCGCATCTAAGCCTTCGATTTCGGCGAGCGTGGTAATGCTGTCAGCGAGATCAGCTAAACCATCGCGAGTCACTTCTTGCAACGTGTAGCGGCGATAAAAGTCTAATAGCCCTAAACTGCTGTAGTTTTTAGCGTAGCCATAGGTCGGTAAGACGTGGTTTGTACCAGTTGCATAGTCGCCACCCGATTCAGGGGTATAGTGACCCACAAAAATCGATCCTGCTGTAGTTAGTTGCTCACTCAATGCTGCTGCCGCATCGGTTTGTATAGCAAGGTGCTCGGGTGCGTAACTTTGTGTAACGGCAACCGCCTCGGCTAAGTTTTTAGTGACAATTAACCGGCTTGAAGCAAGTGCTTGCCGCGCGATGTCGACGCGAGGTAATGCATTACATTGCGCAACAAGCTCAGCCTGCACCGCTTGGGCAAGCGCAGCTGATGGTGTGACTAGAATAACCTGTGAGTCTGGACCGTGCTCTGCTTGAGATAATAAATCAGCGGCGACAAAACGCGCATTGGCGGTGTCATCAGCGAGCACTAACAGCTCTGAAGGACCGGCCGGCATATCAATGCTAATGCCGCTATCGTTTTGACTTAATTGTTGCTTTGCTTCTGTCACAAACGCATTGCCCGGGCCAAATACTTTATCAACTTTAGGTATGGACTCGGTTCCGTACGCCAACGCTGCGATGGCCTGCGCACCGCCACACATAACTAAGGTATCGATACCACATTTTTCTGCAGCGTAGACGACTTCCGGTGACATCTGACCTTGTTTATTAGGAGGCGTCACGAGTACACGAGTTTTGCAGCCTGCAATCTGTGCGGGTACGCCTAACATGAGTGCGGTAGAAGGTAAGGTCGCCGACCCCCCAGGGATATAAAGACCGACCGATTCAAGGGCCGTGTATTTTAGTGTGCAGCGCACACCTGGTGAGGTGTTCAGCGTAATATCTTCAGGTGTTTGCGCGAGGTGAAAGGCACGAATATTGTCATAAGCTTTATCAATCGCCGCTTTAGCTCGCTCGGAAACATGTGCCAGTAACGCTTGCTTCTGTTCACCGTTTAACACCAATTGCGAGATGTCTGCACAATCAAATTGACGGGTGTAGTCAAGTAACGCTGCGTCACCTTCAGTTTTCATGCGCTCAATGATTGAGCGCACGGTTTCTTTCAGCTCACGTGAGCGGCTCTGTTCAGGGCGAGCAAGCGTGGCTTGTCGCTCTGAATTGCTAAGCTGTGACCATTGTGTGATGGCAATGCTTTGTCGCGTTAACATACCGATTATCCCATCATTTTTTCAATTGGTAATACGAGTATTGAGCTGCAGCCAAGGTCTTTTAAATCTTCCATTGTTTCCCAGAACAGCTTTTCTGTACTCACGACGTGCACAGCCACTTGCTCATCAGTGTGACTCAGTGGCAGTACGGTAGGCGTTTCGGCGCCAGGAAGTAATGCGTTGACTTCATCTAGGCGGTTTTTGGGTGCGTGCAGCATAATGTATTTGCTTTCTTTCGCCATTTGCACACCGTCAATTCGCGGTAGTAGCTGGTCCATCATAGCCTGCTTTTCAGCGGATAATGGATTGGCGTTTTGAATCAACTGCGCCTGTGAACGAAAGATGACTTCTTTCTCAACGAGACCGTTAGCTTCTAATGTGGCGCCGGTCGAGACTAAATCACAAATGGCATCGGCAAGCCCAGCGCGTGGCGCGACTTCGACTGACCCGGTTAGAACGACATTCTTTGCGCTAATGCCGTTATTTTTTAGGTAGCGTTGCAGTAGGTACGGGTAAGTACTTGCGATACGCTTACCTTGCAGATCGTCGATAGAGTTGTAGTCGCTTTCGCGTGGCACCGCAATGGACAGGCGGCAACCGCCAAAGTCAAGGCTACGTAGAGCCTTATACTCTGCATTTTCATTGACCGCGGAGCGCTCAAGCGCGACCTCTTCTAATACGTTTTCACCCACTAAACCGAGGTCGACGACGCCATCCATAACTAGGCCTGGAATGTCATCGTCGCGTACTCTGAGTAAATCAATAGGGTGGCTGGTACTGTGGGCGATAAGGCGTGCTTCATTAATGCTGAATTTGACACCGCATGCATTAAGCAAAGATAAAGACTCCTTGCTTAAACGGCCTGACTTTTGAATCGCAATAGTAAGTCGTTCACTCATTGATTTACTCCTGATAATAAAAAAACCCTTCGAAAGCTGCCTTTCGAAGGGTTGTATAGTCATGCGAAAGGCTAGTCAAAATATGGACTAGCCTGAATAATAAACGTAGCTAGCCCAGTAATTTCCAATGGTGATGATGGTGGTGCTGGCTAAGGTTCATTTGTTCGCTTCCTTAAAAAAATGGATGTAACTGCTAAGTTGTATAGTACTATAAATAAAAAAAGCACTGAACGCAACTCTATTGACGTATAAAAATTGGTCGACAATAGTCTAAACTCATGATGAACAACCACTGGAGACCGCCACAATGGTCAATTTCGACGCAATGATCCCTTTAATACCAAAAGATTCGCGTATCCCTGTAACTCACAATGAAGAACAATTGAAAGTTGAACAGGTAGAAAAAGCACAGAAACTGGCTGAGGTCGAGGAGGAACAGGAAAATAGTGTCGGCGATCGCGACGCCGAGCATGGACAGCAACAGGCGGCACAGCATCATGAGGGTGAACAGAGTAGCGCGCAAGACAATGACGATGATGAGCAAAGTAGCGATGGTCATATCGACACGTACGCTTAGCGCATGATCGGGACGCAATAATTGAGCGGGAACCTACGCTACTACAGAGGATTTATGATTAACAGCGAGCTGGCAACTATGTCATACTATAGCGCTTTAATCGGTCGATATTAGAATTAGGTGTGGGCATTTAATGAGCAAAGTGGCAGCTGTTTTTACGCCCGAGGGTCAACTGGCAAAGGCGATAGAAGGCTTTCAGCCGCGCGATGCTCAGCTTACCATGGCCCAGGCTATTGAAAAATCCATTCGTAAAAAAGGTACTTTGGTTGTCGAAGCCGAGACCGGTACCGGTAAAACCTTTGCATACTTAGCGCCTGTGCTTCAAGCCAAAGGTAAGGCGATCATCTCCACGGGTACCAAAGCACTACAGGAACAGCTTTATCATCGAGATTTGCCCACTTTACGGGCCGCGCTGGCGCCAGAAAAGGTCATCGCTTTATTAAAAGGGCGTTCAAATTATCTGTGCACCCATCGTCTTGAGCAGGCACAATTGCAAGCTGGTCAGTTTAACAGTGAAACACAAACCAAGCTGGTTAAAGTGAAACGTTGGTCAACTCAGACCCGGGATGGCGATATTGGTGAGTTGGTGGTACTGCAGGATGATCCTCAGTTGACTGCCTTAGTGACTAGCACCAAAGACAATTGTTTAGGTCGCGAGTGCCCGAATTACGATGACTGCTACTTAGTGAAAGCGCGTGATGAAGCCAAACAAGCTGATGTCGTGGTGGTCAATCATCATTTATTTTTTGCGGACCTGGCGATCAAAGATACGGGGTTCGGCGAAATCATACCCGAGTCAGACACGGTGGTGTTTGACGAAGCACACCAAGTACCAGATATCGCAAGTCAATATTTTGGTGACTCATTGTCTTCACGACAACTGATAGAAATTGCTGACGAGGTTCAGCGGTTGTGTTTAACAGAGCTAAAAGACCTCTCTCAAGCGGCACAAATGGCCCGTATTCTGACACAGGTAGTGCGGGATTGGCGGTTACAGTTTCCATCCGATCCGAGCCGAGGCAATTGGCGTGATAAACGCGATGACTCTGCCATGATTGAGGTGTGTAGCCGTGTCGCAGAGAAGCTCACTTTATTTATCGATGTCATCAAAACAGCGCGTGGGCGTCATAAAGAAATGGATAGCCTCATTGAGCGTACAGAGGAAGCCTATGATTTGTGGCAACAGTTGATGCAAACGGATCAGACAGGTTATAGCTTCTGGTATGAAACAACGGTGCGTCATATTGTTCTGCACCAAACGCCACTGAGCGTCGCCAAGCGTTTTGGCAATTTGGTCAAGCACAGTGATCGGGGTTGGGTGTTTACTTCGGCAACGCTCTCAGTCAACGAGAAGTTTGACTACTTTGTTAATCGGCTCGGGCTGTGGGATGCCAAAACGCTCGTATTAGCGAGTCCGTTTGACTTCGAGAACCAAGCGATGCTGTGTCTGCCGCGCTATCTGCCACCTGCGAACCAATTTAATCGCGATCAGCGACTCGCGCAGCTGGCGCAACAGTGTATTGAGGCCAACCAAGGCGGCACGTTCTTATTATTTACCAGTCACAGCATGTTAAAGCGCGTCGCCAGTTTATTGGACGAAAAACTAGATAGGCCCGTACTGGTTCAAGGTGAGGGTAGTAAACGCAGTATTTTGCAGAAATTTACTGATGCAGGTAATGCCGTTTTACTAGGCACTTCGTCGTTCTGGGAGGGCGTCGATGTGCGTGGCGCTGCGTTGCGTTGTGTCATTATTGATAAGTTACCGTTTGCTTCGCCCGACGACCCGTTGCTAAATGCACGGGTAGAGGACGCTAAGTTACGGGGCGTGGATGCCTTCCATACTATTCAGCTACCCGAAGCCATTATCGCGCTGAAGCAAGGAGCAGGGCGTTTGATACGCGATCAGCGCGACTCAGGGGTATTGATTGTCTGTGATGACCGACTTGTCACGCGCCAGTATGGTGCACGCTTTATCAAAAGTTTACCGCCTATGGCTCGCACACGTGATCTGAGCCGGGCAATGCTGTTTTTAAAGGATACATATAATGAAACCAACCTTGCTAGCCATTGATACATCGACGGAGAACTGCTCGGTCGCACTTCAGGTTGATAATACGGTCATTAGCCGCGAAATGGAGAGTCCACGCGAGCACTCACAGCGTTTGTTACCTTTTGTTCAAGCTGTGTTAGAAGAAGCCGATACTAAGTTGTCTGATGTTGATGGGCTGATCGTTGGCATCGGTCCAGGTAGTTTTACAGGCGTTAGAATCGGTGTTTCGATTGCACAAGGTTTGGCATTTGGTGCAAGCTTAAAAGTAAATGGTGTCAGTAGTCTTGATGCTATGGCTCTTGAGGGCTCGCAAAATAGAGTAACAGACTGGATTATTAGTGCTATTGATGCGCGAATGGGCGAAGTCTATTGGCGTGTGTATCAGCACCGTGATGGGCATCTTCAGGCGTGTGCTACCGCAAAAGTGGACAAGCCGGAGCAGTTGAATTTGGCAGCTGAGTTAGAGCGCCATGGATATCAAGCGTCGGAGTCAATTGGTTATGTGGGGACGGGATGGGAGACCTATCGTGAGCAATTAGCTGCGACAGTCTCGGTAACCCCGCAGTCGCTTAATTGTGTGCTTCCGACCGCCGAAGCGATGTTACGTTGGGCACAGCTCTATAATGAGCCGGCTGTTGCTGCAGATGAACTGGAGCCACTTTACGTCCGTAATGAGGTAACTTGGAAAAAGTTGCCAGGTCGTTAACTTGTAGATTATTTTGGAACTCGCCATAATAACTCAGGTCAAACTAATGAAAGGAGCAAGCGTTGAATCCTGTTTCGTCAAGTCATGTTAATGGTGTGCAAGGTAATTTGTCACCGGCACGTCGGGTCGTGCCTGATCCGAGAGATCGCGTGGCTGGAGAGAGTGAACCGCAATCGGCTCGCGCTTCGATTGAAATTCCGAGTCGACAGCAAAGCTCTGATCAGGCGCAACGTTGGAAGGATTTGAACATTGTGTATGACCAACCATCGCAGTCTGCACAAAAAGCACTATCGGCCTATCAAACTGTCGCGCTTAACGAGAAACGAGAGCAAGTTGAGTCAATGTTCAGTTTGGATCTGTATGCCTGAGGAGGCGCTATGTTACGTATCGCGAGTTTAGCACTTGGTGCGCTATTGTTAGCGGGCTGTAGTACATTCCCAGATGCTATCGCAACGCAAGATGAAGATGCCTTAGTATCCTATTCACAAGTGAAAAACAATACCGAAGCAACCGTTGGACAAGCGGCGCGCTGGGGTGGAATTATTGCCGATGTTCGCAATGATGAAGGCTACACGATTATCGAGATGGTTCATTTCCCATTGAAAAGTTGGGGGCGTCCGTTGGTGAGTGATGACACAGAAGGGCGTTTTCTCGCTGTTATTAATGGCTTCGTCGACCCTCAAGTCTATCAACAAGGCCGTAGTCTGACTGTGTTAGGGAAGGTCGGTGAAGCACAAGAAGGTAAGATAGGCGACTATAACTACATATACCCCGTTATTGAGACATCGGGCTATTATTTGTGGCCGAAAGAAGTCGACCGTGCTGACTCGGGGATTGACTATTCACCGTTGTGGTTTAGACACAATTTTTATGCCCCTTACCCTTATCGCCCTTACTATTATCGGTACCCGACGCGCGTAAGGGTTCAGGAAGAAAAACCTAACGCGACTAGCAATCAGTAGCGTGTTGTATCAATCACTAATTGAGCGTGCTCAGCCTCTTGAGTACGCTCTTGACTGGGGCTGCCTCAGAGGTCTCGGTTGGGGCAATGTCGATAAACCTCGCTATATCCTGTTGCATGGTTGGCTGGATAATTGTCACTCATTTCTTCCGCTGATTGAGCAACTACATGAACCTGATGACGGAATCATTGCGCTTGATTGGGCCGGTCATGGCTACTCGGATCACCGCCCCACGGGTAACTACTATCATTTTACTGATTATGCTTATGATATTTGGCAATTGATTAAGATACAGGAGTGGTCTGGCGTTACCATTATTGGACATTCGATGGGCGGCTTCGTCGGCAATATGGTTACGACGCTGTTACCAAAGCATGTATCCCACTTGGTGTTGATTGAGGCCTTTGGTTTGCTCACCAGTGACGAGGAGAACGCTCACCAGCAGCTGTTAGCAGGCTTTCAGTCGCGAAAGAAGTCGCAGATGGCACAGTGGCGTCCATACACCGATAAGTCACAAGCAGTCGCGGCACGTGCCAAGACAGCCGATTTTAGTGACGCGTTAGTCGAAATTATCGTTGAGCGTGGCATTAAGTTAATGGCTGATGGACACTGGTATTGGCGCGCCGATCCCAAAGTTCGGTCTACATCGCCCTATCGGTTGTCCTCACAAGCCGTTGAACAAATTTTGAACCAGTTACGCGTGCCCGTGGTATTAGTAAAAGGGCGTGATGGTTACGCTCAACTGGATAACGCCTTGGCACGATGGCAAGACTGTGTTCCGCAATTACGCGTGCTTGAGTTGGGTGGTGGGCATCATGTTCATATGCAAAGTCCGAGTGATATTGCGGGCATTGTCCGTGAAGTGTCATCATCTTAGATTGTGCCGAAGGGCGAGATTGAGATAAACTGGTCGGATAAGCTCACGTTGACGTGAACGATACATAATAATTAAAGCAATAAATTTTGGAGCCTAGTATGGAAAAGATTTGGCTTAAACATTACCCAGCGGGAGTGCCAGATACGATTGATCCCGACCACTATACGTCTTTGCTCGAGATTCTCGAAGAGAGTATTGAGAGGTATGGTGATAAAACCGCATTCGTTAATATGGATTGCGAAATGTCGTTTGCCGAGCTGGGTGAAAAGGCAAAGCAATTTGCTGCCTATTTGCAGAGTATTGGGCTACAAAAAGGGGATGCAGTTGCGATTATGATGCCAAATCTTTTGCAGTATCCGGTTGCGCTGTTCGGGGTATTAGCGGCGGGTATGACCGTCGTTAACGTCAACCCCTTGTACACACCGCGAGAATTAAAACACCAACTGACCGATTCGCAATCGAAAGCGCTCGTGATTCTGGAAAACTTTGCCAATACTTATGAGAAGATTGCAAAAGATGTACAACTAGAAAAAGTCATTACGACACAAATTGGTGATTTACTGCCCGCTCCTAAACGTTGGTTGGTAAATTTCGTGGTTAAGTACGTGAAACGTATGGTACCAAGCCATTCAATCAGTCAACGTATCGATTTTAATGTGGCGCTCAATAAAGGTAAGCAAAAAGCATATCAGCGACCTGGTTTAACGGGCGACGACATCGCATTCTTGCAATATACAGGCGGCACAACGGGCGTTGCGAAAGGTGCCATGTTATCTCATCGCAACATGGTCGCCAATTTAGAGCAGGTTTCATCGGTCATTACACCCATCATGTCTGATGGTGAAGAAATCATTATTACCGCCTTACCGCTGTATCATATTTTCGCTCTAACAGCGAACTGCTTGACGTTCATTAAGCACGGTGGGCGCAATATTTTAATCACCAATCCGCGTGATATGCCTGGATTTGTAAAAGAGCTTGGTAAAGTTAAGTTTTCAATGATCTCGGGTGTTAATACGTTGTTTAATGGACTATTGAATACCAAGGGCTTCAAAGATCTCGATTTCTCTAACCTAAAGGTGTCTCTTGGTGGCGGGATGGCGGTGCAAAAATCAGTCGCGGAACATTGGGAACGTGTCACGAAATCTCGCTTGCTAGAAGGCTACGGTTTAACCGAGTGTGCACCTGTGGTTACAGTCAACCCTTACGATATCGAGCATTATACGGGCAGTATCGGCTTACCTGTACCAAGTACCGACGTTAAAATTTGTGACCCGGAAAGTGGCGAGGAAGTTGCCCTAGGGGATGCGGGTGAACTTTACGTGAAAGGCCCACAAGTGATGGTTGGTTATCTAAATCGTCCTGACGCCACGGCTGAATCGATTAAAGAGGGCTGGTTTGCGACTGGCGACATGGCAACCTGTGATGAACGCGGGTACTTTAAGATTGTTGATCGTAAGAAAGACATGATCCTGGTGTCTGGTTTTAATGTCTACCCTAATGAGATTGAAGATGTCCTAGCCGATCATCCAAAAGTGCTTGAAGTGGCCGCAGTTGGAGTGCCACATGAGTCTTCCGGTGAGGTTGTTAAGGTCTTTATTGTCAAAAAAGATAAATCCTTAACGGAACGTGAGATTATTGATTTCTCTAGAGAAAATCTAACGGGGTATAAAGTACCTAAGTTAGTCGAGTTTCGTGATGAACTCCCCAAATCAAACGTAGGTAAAATCTTGCGTAAAGAGCTAAGAGACGAGAAAAAAGATTGACTAAGTTAATGCAGCCACAGAGTGGATATCGTTATATCAGTAGCCTTGAGATGCTGACTGAATTTTGTCAAAGAGCCCGCTTAGCGGGCTCATTTGCTATTGATACTGAATTTGTTAGAAGAAAGACTTACTTTGCCAATTTGGGGCTCGTGCAGCTGAATGTCGATGGTGAGACATTTATTATCGATCCACTCATTGATATTGATTTAACAGCACTTTGGCAATTGATAGCCGATCCCGACGTCGTTACGGTTTTGCATGCTGGTGGCGAAGACATTGAGTTGTTTTACCATCAGTCAAATGGACAGAAACCGCGTGCCGTATTTGATACGCAAATTGCGGCGGGATTTATTGGCATGGGGTCGTCGCTTGGCTACGCCAGCCTAGTTGAGCAATTATTTGATGGTGTAACCCTAGATAAAAGCCAGTCACGTACGGATTGGTTAAAGCGTCCGCTCAGCGAAGAGCAACTGACTTACGCAGCTGCCGATGTGAGCTATCTAAATAGCATGTATCCTTGGTTAGTTGAACAGGTCGCACAAGCTCATGTGGCAGATATTGTCGTTGAGGAAAGTCAACTGCAGGTCAGTAAACGCACGCAAGTTATTCCAAGACATTTACTTTATTTGTTCGTTGGGAACGCTTGGCAACTTAACCAAAAGCAATTACAAGTGATGAAAGCACTCGCTGCTTGGCGTCTGGATAAGGCTATGAGTGAAAATATGCCTCTGGGCTTTATTTTTAAGGACGGCGTGTTATTGGAGTTAGCGAGAAAAATGCCGCAGTCTAAGTCTGACCTGTACAAGATTAAAGATTTAGCTCCGATGACGCGCAAATATTCGGGCGAAGCAATAATTGAGCAGATTGGTTTAGCACTTGCTGTGGATCCATCGCAATGGCCGCAAACTTTGCAAAGACTCGACGACATGCCAAACTATAAGATGGCGTTTAGTGGTATTAAGAAAGCAGCACAGGGCTTGGCTTCGTTGCTCGGTATTGATACGGCATTGGTAACTTCGCGCAAACAAATTAATGACTTTTTGATGTATCACTGGCAGTTTAGTGATGACCACCGTGCTGAATTGCCCAGACCTGATTTGCAACAGGGCTGGCGCTGGAGAGCGCTAGAATCTGAATTAAAAGAATATATTTAACGCGAGTTTAAGACCATGCTGTGCGACGTATTTAAAAGCTCGAAAAAAAGCGATACCTATCTATACCTCCCGTTGGGAAGTGAATTTGATGAGTTGCCAGAAGCGCTAGTAAGCCACTTTGGCACTCCGCAAAAAATAATGACAATAAATTTAGACAAACGCGACCAACTTGCTCGGATTAGCGTAGAAGAATTAAAACAGCACTTGGTGGAACCTGGCTATTATTTGCAACTTCCGCCACAAAAGGAGTCAATGCTATGAAAAAGTTAACCCTGAGCACTTTGGCGCTTATCGTAAGTGCGTCGACAGTGGGATTTACCGGCCCTGTAAACGCCTCTCAGTCTGAGCAGAGTTCGATGAGCGAGCAAAGCGAAAGTACCGAGCAGAAGTTTCAAACTTATGTTGATAAGTTGCGCTCTGAGGCGCTTGAGCAAGGATACACGAAAGATACGCTGGATCGCGCGTTTGCCAAGGTAAAATATTACCAACGTGCAGTTGAGCTCGATAATAATCAGCCAGAGTTCAAACTTACTTTAGATACTTACCTTCCCAGAGCAGTACCTGATTGGAAAGCTCAAAAAGCGCTTGAAAAGTATCAGGAGCATAAAGCGCTACTCGATGAGATAGGAAAGAAATATGGTGTACAACCACGATTTATAGTTGCATTGTGGGGTATAGAGACCAACTTTGGTTCTTACACCGGCGGATTTGATGTTGTTTCAGCATTAACAACTTTAGCGTTTGATGGTCGACGTGAAGCCTTCTTTAAGAAACAACTCTGGCAAGCGCTGACTATTATTCAAGACGGTCATATCGACCCTGAGCAAATGAAAGGTTCATGGGCGGGCGCCATGGGTCAGACGCAATTTATGCCAAGCTCGTTTATGAGTTATGCGGTCGATTACGACGGTGATGGTAAAAAGGATATATGGAACAGCTACGGTGATGTATTTGCGTCAGCCGCAAACTACTTGAGTTCTGTGGGTTGGCGAGATGATGTGACGTGGGGACGCCAAGTGCAGTTACCTGAACAGTTTGATACATCGTTAGCGGGGCTAGATACCAAAAAGGGACTCGCCGAATGGCAAAAGCTTGGTATTACGCGCATGGACGGAAGCCCGTTACCGCAACGAGATGATATTGAAGCTTCGGTTGTAATTCCTGATGATAAGGAAGGTCGAGTGTATCTTGCCTATGCAAACTACGATGCGCTGATGCGTTGGAATCGCTCACATTACTTCGTTGCTGCAGTCGGCTACCTTTCTGATCGTATCCGTTTTCCTCGATGAATTGGTATGATAAACCGCTTCATGCGCTCAATCATCGCGAATGGGAAGCCCTTTGCGATGGTTGTGGGCAATGTTGTCTAAACCAACTATTAGATGAAGAGGATAACCTGTATCAAACCGATGTCGCGTGTCGATTATTGGATACTGACAATGCAGTGTGCAGTGACTATGAAAACCGTACTCAGCGGGTCCCCAGTTGTGTTCAACTGACACTCGAAAATCTCGATGCAGTTTATTTCATGCCTAAAACTTGTGCGTATCGGCTCAGAGCACAAGGGCAACCGATTCCTGACTGGCATCCATTACGACACCATGGCAGTCAGCAAGCGATGAAAAAAGCCGGCTACCATGTAGCCGGTCATTGTATCACTGAAACGGAATTTAGAGGTGAGTTAGAAGATCGTATTGTGACCTGGCCGCTTTAGCGTAGTTTATAAATAATATGGCTTAGGCTGGCGACCGCAACAATAATCGTTACTCCTGCAAAGATAAAGGTCATCCATGCCGGCATGGTGACACCTAAAAACGACCAGTCAATGTCACCACAGAGTCCTGGAGCTGCAAAATAGCTAGGTAGCCATTCATGCAGTGGAGCCCAAGATGGAAAATTCGGGTTACTTTCACAGACTGCAAAGAAAGCATTTTTCGACGTTTGTAGGTCCCAGTGGTCATAAGCGATGAATAAGCCCTCGAGCGCGGAATAAAGTACTCCAGCGAGTGCTACTAAGCGTATGAATGGACGTGTCGCACCTAAATAGCCAAGCAAAGCAAATAACGCAATGCCTATCACTGCCATACGTTGATATACACACTTTACGCAGGGTTCAAGTCCGAGACCGTACTGAAAGTAAGCGGCAGCAGCCAATAGCGATAAACAGATGATAAATAGCGCTAACCAAGCGCTGCGTTGACTTGGCCAAAGGTATATTTGCATGATTTGATATATCCGTGTCTGAATCTAAGCGCTATAACATAGCCGAAAAGTAAATGGCTTGTCGATAACAATCAGTTTGCTTGTCCGACCTCATATAACACTGGTAGAATCACACGATTGATAATGAAACAGGCGTAACAATGATCATTAAAGCAAAGAGTCCGGCAGGTTTTGCCGAGGAATATATCGTTAAATCAATCTGGAACGGTCATTTTGCTCCAGGTACGATCCTTCCTGCAGAGCGTGAACTGTCCGAGCTCATTGGTGTGACTCGTACGACGCTACGGGAAGTATTACAGCGCTTAGCGCGAGATGGTTGGCTGACAATCCAGCATGGCAAGCCAACCAAAGTGAATAACTTCTGGGAGACGTCTGGGCTTAATATTTTAGAGACGCTAGCTCGTTTAGACGAAGATGGTATGCCAGAACTGGTCGACCAATTGTTGTCGGCTCGCACTAATATTAGCGCGATTTATATTCGAGCTGCGATCCGTCACAATCCAGAAAAGGTAGTTGAGCTATTGTCTAAGAATGATGAGCTTGCTGACGATGCCGAGCGTTTCGCAGACTTTGATTATCAGTTGAATCATGATCTTGCGATGGCGTCGGGTAACCCCATCTATGTGCTAGTGCTTAACGGCTTTAAAGGTTTATATTCGCGTATTGGCCAATTTTATTTCTCTTCGCCAGAGGCTCGCCAGTTGGCTCGTGATTACTATTACAACCTTAATAGCGTGGCGAAGCAGGGCGACTACAATGAATCAGTAAACTTGGTTCGTCGCTATGGTTATGAGTCAGCAGAAATTTGGCATAGCTTGCGTGGGGATATCCCGTCCAACTTAGTCGATTGAGGCAATCGTTTTTTTCGAAACGGGTTAAATAGACATAAAAAAAGCCAGCATATGCTGGCTTTTTTGATAAGCAACTTAGCTATATTACGCAAAGTTTTTGTTCACGAAATCCCAGTTGAGGAGCTTCCAGAAAGCTTCTAAATAATTAGGACGTGAATTGCGATAGTCGATGTAATAAGCGTGTTCCCACACATCAACAGTTAGTAGTGGCGTTACGCCGTCGTGTGCAACTGGGGTGTCTGCGTCATCCGTATTCATGATATCGACAGAGCCATCAGACTTCTTAACCAGCCATGTCCAACCTGAGCCGAAGTTGCCCGCCGCGCTCGCGTTAAACTCTTCTTGGAACTTCTCGAAAGAACCCCATTTATCGTTGATCGCGTCTGCGATAGCACCGCTAGGAGCGCCGCCACCATTGGGGCTCAAGCAATTCCAGTAGAACGTGTGGTTCCATACTTGAGCGGCGTTGTTAAACAAACCACCTTTCTCAGACTTGATGATGTCTTCAAGCGATTTGCTTTCTAAATCGGTGCCTTTAACTGCATCATTTAGCTTGCTTACGTAAGTCGCATGGTGCTTGCCATAATGGTATTCGAGTGTCTCTTCTGAAATGTGCGGCTCGAGTGCGTTCTTCTCATAAGGAAGAGCGGGAAGTTCAAATGCCATAATCTCTCTCCATAGTTTTTAGTGCAAATAGCGTCTTACACAAAATGAATGTGCAAGCTGTTGTTGTTATTCATACGATATATAGGGGTGACTGGTTCTCTTTTCAAGTATAAGTTTTTATTATTTCCACAGCTGGCTGTAAACCACCCAAAGAGAGCAATCGGGGGTTGCATGTGTTAAAATACTTGAGTATTTTTATCAACCATTCCATTCGTAAACAGTGATTTGAGGTGACATGGAAACCATCGACAAGATTAAACAGCAGATTGAAGAAAACCCCATCCTTCTTTATATGAAGGGCTCACCTAAGTTGCCGAGCTGTGGCTTTTCTTCACAGGCCTCACAAGCACTCATGGGTTGTGGTCAAGCGTTCGCTTATGTCGATATATTACAAAACCCTGATATTCGTGCTGAATTGCCTAAATACGCAGACTGGCCGACATTCCCACAACTCTGGGTTGAGGGCGAGCTCATCGGTGGTTGTGACATCATCGTTGAGATGTTCCAAAAAGGCGAGTTACAGGAATTGATTACCGAGGTGGCAGCGCGTCATCCTCAACCTGAAAGCGACGCGCAATAATCGGCGTTTGGGGTTGATCTTTTACGGTTGAACCCCATATTTATAAAAGCTTTTAATTTAGGTTGCTAAGTGGCAGCCCAACATTCACTAAAGACGGAGAGTATCAATGGCAGTTTTAGTAGGACGTAAAGCACCTGACTTTACCGCAGCAGCGGTAATGGGCTCTGGCGAAATCGTTGAAGATTTTAAATTTTCTGATGCGACCAAAGGCAAGAAAGCCGTCTTGTTCTTCTACCCGCTGGACTTTACATTCGTATGTCCTTCTGAGCTTATCGCATTTGATAAGCGTCTGGACGAGTTCAAAAAGCGCGGCGTTGAAGTAATTGGTGTCTCAATCGATTCACAATTCACTCACAGCGCATGGCGCAACACTGCAACTGAAGATGGCGGTATTGGTCAAGTTAAATACCCACTCGTTGCAGACGTTCGTCACAGCATTTGTAAAGCATACGATGTTGAACACCCAGAAGCGGGCGTTGCATTCCGTGGTTCGTTCTTAATCGATGAAGATGGCGTTGTGCGTCACCAAGTCGTTAACGACCTACCATTGGGCCGTAACATTGACGAGATGTTGCGTATGGTCGATGCTTTGAACTTTAACCAGAAACACGGTGAAGTTTGCCCTGCAGGTTGGGAAGAAGGTAAAGAAGGTATGAAGGAAAACGCTGAAGGCGTAGCAGCATACCTTTCTAAGAACGCTGACAAGCTGTAATACTAGTTTTCAGTGACTCTTAAAAAACGCGCCAAATGGCGCGTTTTTTTGTTTTTAGTCAGCGAGTGGCCAACCGCCTAGTGCCTTCCATTTGTTGACCATCCAACAAAACAGTTCGGCTGTCTTTTCGGTGTCATACAGCGCTGAGTGCGCTTGCTTTTGATCAAACTCGATACCTGCGGCTTTGCACGCTTTGATAAGTACAGTTTGTCCTAACGTCAACGCCGCTAAAGATGTCGTGTCAAAGCTAACAAAGGGGTGAAACGGATTGCGCTTAATGTTAGCTCGTTCGGCTGCTCGCATCAGGAAGCTATGATCAAAATTCGAGTTATGTCCAACCAACACAGAGCGCTGACAGCCAGCCGCTTTTTGTGCCTTTCGAATCGGTTTGAATAAGGCTTTAAGTACCTCGTCTTCGGGCAGTGCGCCGCGTAATTCCGAATGCGGATCGATACCATTGAATTCAATTGCTGCTTGTTCAATATTGGCGCCTTCAAATGGCTCGACATGAAACTGATGGCTTTCGACCGGCTTAAGCTGTCCATGTTCATCAAAATTCAGTATGACGGCAGCGATCTCTAATAAGGCATCGGTCGAGGCATTAAAGCCCGCCGTTTCGACGTCGATGACTACGGGTAAGTAGCCTCGAAAACGTTGCTTCATAAGAGAGTCTTCGGAACCTGACATGAAATTACCTGTATCTGCTAAATTGCTAATGCCCATTATGCCAAAGAGCGGGCTTTTTTGCTTGTGATTTGGTTAAAGGTTATTGCAACACGACCGATATAAAAGACAAGTCATTAAAGGAGGTGCGTGTGCAGGTGAATAATACGACTCGGCTATCAGCGTTAATCGTGCTGGGTAGCGCGTTGGTCAGTATCAGTTCGTTCGCAGAAGCAAACGCGGTCAGATACTACAGCGCAAACTTGGATAATTCACTTTGGTATATGGCCAACAACACGCAGCTTAACTGTGAGTTGGAGCACGTCATTCCTCGCTTCGGCAAAGTACAGTTTCATAGCGAAGCGAGTAAGCAACTCAATTTAACCATGACCTTCGATATGAACCAGCTTCCTGACAACTACAGTGTGGCACGTATCGAATCGGTTCCTCCGCAGTGGCAGCCGGGACAAAACAGCTACTCTATTGGTAGCATGGACCTATATAAGCAATTTAATGGCGAGCTTAAAAAGCAAGCAGCATGGACGTTGCTGTCTGAACTCGATAAGGGTCGTTACCCAACATTTTTGTACCAAGACTGGTATAACCCAAAAGATCAAGTTGCTGTGGCAATTTCAGCAGTGAACTTTCGCAGTGCATACGACGCATTTAAAGGTTGTATTAATGCGTTATTGCCTTTCTCATTCGAGGATATTGCATATACCGTACTGAACCATAAAGCGGATAGTGATGAGCTAACCGCGCCTTCGCGGCGGAAGCTAAAACAAATCAGCGACTACTTGAAAGTAGATGCCGACTTGAAGTTAGTATTAATAGATTCCTACACGGATGCGCTAGGCGCTCGTGAGCCGAATCAGACGCTAACAGAGCAACGCGCCAATGCTATTAAATCTTTTTTTGTCGAACGGGGTATAAAAGCGGACCGCATTCAAACGGTCGCTCACGGCGAGGATCGTCCGATCGACCATAATGATAATGAAATAGGCCGCCAGAAGAACCGCCGAGTTATCGTGCAGTTAAATAAATCCTCAGACGTTGAGCTATAGTTGCATCAATCGCTGGTTTTTTCTTTAAACTCGCAAAGGTCTTCAATAACACAGCTGCCGCAGCGCGGTTTGCGCGCAACGCAGGTGTAGCGCCCGTGCAGAATAAGCCAGTGATGGACATCCACTTTAAACTCTTTGGGCACGACTTTAATTAGCTTCTGTTCAACCTCATTGACGTTCTTGCCGGGAGCCAGTTTAGTACGATTAGAGACTCTAAAGATATGCGTATCTACAGCAATAGTCGGCCAGCCAAATGCTGTATTAAGCACTACGTTAGCCGTTTTACGTCCAACACCGGGTAGAGCTTCCAAAGCTTCTCGGCTTTCTGGGACTTCGCCATCGTACTGTTCAACTAGTATCTTACAGGTTTTATAGGCGTTTTCTGCTTTTGAATTAAATAGGCCGATGGTTTTGATATATTCTTTTATACCATCTACGCCAAGCGCTAACATGGTCTCTGCCGTAGGCGCCGCCGGGAAAAGCTTACGTGTGGCTTTATTGACACCCACATCGGTTGCTTGAGCTGATAACAATACGGCAATTAGCAGTTGGAAAGGCGACTCATACTCTAACTCAGTGGTTGGGTTAGGATTGTTGTCACGCAAACGACTTAAAATTTGATAACGTTTATCTTTATTCATATCAATTAGCTTTCGGCTGTCACACGTGCGCGTGTAACTGTTTTCTCAGTTGATTGGATTTGTGCGCGTTTTGCGTCAATACGGTTTTTTATCGCAATAATGAAACCCATACCAATGAAGGCACCTGGAGGTAAAATCGCCAACAGCAATGGATAATCAAGACTAAACAGTTCGATACGCAATTGCTTGGCCCACTCGCCTAGCAATAGTTCAGCGCCATCAAATAGCGTGCCATTGCCGAGCACTTCGCGTATTCCGCCTAAGACGACTAACACGGCAGCAAAACCCAGCCCCATCATCAGGCCATCGATAGCCGCATGGTGCCATTTATTTTTGGATGCATAAGCCTCTGCGCGGCCGATGATAGCGCAGTTGGTTACGATTAATGGAATGAAAATGCCAAGCGTTTGGTAAAGCTGATAGACGTAGGCATTCATCAATAACTGGATAATGGTAACAAAGGTGGCTATTACCATAACGAAAACAGGAATACGTATTTCCTGAGGCACCCATTGGCGAACCAGTGAAACTGTAATGTTTGAGCCCATTAAAACAAATAGCGTAGCTAAGCCGAGTCCTAAGGCGTTGGTCACAGAGGCGGTGACGGCAAGTAGCGGGCATAAACCTAAAAGTTGAACTAAAGCCGGGTTATTTTCCCACAAACCCTGTTTAGTCAGTGTTTTAAACTCACTCATGGGATTCACCTTGTGAAGCTGAATTGCATTGCGGTAACGAGTCTTGGAACAGTTGGGTACTGTTTTGCTGTAAATACCAAGTGGCGGATTTTACTGCACCCACTACTGCGCGTGGCGTTATCGTTGCGCCCGTAAATTGATCGAACATACCACCATCTCGTTGCACCGCCCATCGTTCGTCATCCTCATCTGTCAAGCGTTTGCCCGCAAATGATCGTATCCAGTCACTCTTTTGTTTTTCGATCTTATCACCCAAGCCCGGCGTCTCTTGGTGTTGTAGTGTTCGTACACCCAACACTTCACCATCAGGTTTGATGGCAACCAGTAAGCGGATTTTTCCTGAGTATCCGTTAGGAGCTACGGCCTCAGCAGCTAAAGCGCTGGGTTTACCATTCAGGTAACCGCGGTAAATTGGAACAGGCTGCTCACTCAGTGCGTTATCTGACAACAGGCCGCAGGAGTGATAGAGGTCATTGTCGTGAAGCTCAGGAGGGATGATTTCATTCAGCGAAGCGAGTGTTTGCGTGCGCTGTTGCTCCGCAATGGCATCTTCTGTGACGGCTTCCACACTAAGCACCAACGCAGTCGATACTAAAGCAAACAACCCCAGTAACAAGCCGTTTTTCTGCATGCTATTCAGCGTCATGTTTCGCTCCTGAGTGATGTCCGTAAACAGTTGGGCGAGTATAACGGTCAATAATGGGAACACACAGGTTCGCAAGTAGCACTGCGAAAGCCACTGCATCGGGATAACCGCCCCAGGTTCTAATCACCCATACCAATAAACCGATGAGTAAGCCAAATAATAACCGCCCGCGATCCGATGTTGCTGCCGAGACTGGATCCGTAGCGATAAAAAACGCACCCAGCATCGTCGCGCCGCTCAGCGCATGAAAGATAGGTCCTGGTATAATGCTGGGAGCGAACATGTGTGCCAAAAAGCTTGGTACAAGTAGACCCGCTAGAAAGCCAACAGGGATATGCCAACGGATGATGTGTTGTTGCAGTAAGATAATGCCGCCTAGCAGAAAACCCAAATTAAGCCATTGCCAGCCAATACCCGCTAAACTTCCTAGCATGGGTTGCTGATATGCCTCGGTTAAGATCTTGCCTTGATCGAGCGCGGTTTTAACACCGTCAAGTGGGGTCGCCATCGACATACCGTCAACGGTAGTGCGTAGTTGTTCAACATCGTACCCGGTGGGTGTGTACTCAAAAATAATAGTGTGTAGTGTTTGCCACAGTCCTAAATCGTAGGGGGCAATAGGAGCTGCGGGTAGCCAGTGTGTCATTTGGACAGGAAAAGAAATGAGTAACAACACGTAGCCTGCCATTGCAGGGTTAAATATGTTTTGTCCCATGCCTCCATAAACTTGCTTTACGACGACGATCGAAAATAGCGTCCCGATTACAATAATCCACCAAGGCGCCAAGGGAGGGATGCTAATGGCTAATAAAACCGCTGTCACCAATGCGGTGTTATCTCGCAATGCCTGACGCGCGCTACGTTCACGCGCCCAAACACAAATAGATTCAGATAGGTACGCGACAGTGACGGCGATCAAAATCTGAAACCAAACGCCCCAACCAAAAAAGTATGATTGGATAATCACGCCAGGAATAAGCGCGAACACCACCCAGGCCATTACTTGGTTCGTCTTTTTTTGGCTATGCCCATGCGGAGCGGCGGCCACTTTAAAGCTCATTATTGTTTATCCTCCTGATCAGGGCTTTGGCTGGCTCGATCGTCTGATGTTTGCTGTTCGCGTGCTTGCTTTTTCTTTTTAGCGCGAGCAATAGCCGCCGCGACCGCTGCTGATTTATCCTGTGCTGGGCGTTGCTGTTCAGTGGCTGGGCTTTCGGCTTCAACATCGCTTTCACGAGCCGTTTGCTGGGCCGCTTTCTTTGCCTTAGCACGTTCGATAGCTGCGGCTACTGCTGCTGATTTCTTCGACTTTTGCTTGGATTCAGCGTCTGTAGGTTGAGCCGGGGTCGAGCTACCGTCCTCTTGCGCTGCTTTTTTGGCTTTCGCACGAGCAATGGCGGCAGCAACCGCTGATGACTTACCGTCGTTGTCCGACGGCTGTTCAGATGCTTCTTGGGCCTGTTGTTGCTGCATTTGCTTACGCGCTTCGGCGGCCTTTCGGTGACGCTCTAAACGTTCTTCTTTTTCACGCTCTAAACGCGCTTGACGCGCTTCGAAACGTTTTTTCGCGAGTTCAGCTTTTGCTTGTTCGCGCGCTTGGTTACGCATCTGAGATTTTGCCTGACGGTAGTAATGCACAAGTGGTATTTCACTTGGACAAACAAATGCACATGCACCGCACTCAATACAATCAAACAGATTATTTTCTTCGAGTGCTGGATAATCTTTGGCTTTTGCCAACCATTGCAATTGCTGCGGTTGAAGAGTGGCAGGGCATACCTCTGCGCAGGCTCCACAACGGATACACGCCATTTCATCGCCCGGTGGTGGCAGTTCTCGGGTACTCGGCACGAGAATACAGTTAGTGGTTTTGATGACGGGCACTGCGGTAATTGGCAACGTGAAGCCCATCATGGGACCGCCCATAATAACTCGCTGTTGCTGCTCTGGCTTAAAACCAGCGTATTCAAGCAGGGCATCAACAGGCGTTCCTAATGGTGACCAGACGTTGCCTGGTTGCTCAATACATTCACCCGTCAGGGTTACCACACGCTCGATTAACGGCTTATCGTCAATTACCGCCTCTTTTACAGCAAATGCAGTCCCCACGTTTTGCATGATAATACCCATCTCAATAGGGAGTTGTTTGCTCGGCACTTCGTGGCCAGTGAGCAGTTGGATAAGTTGCTTCTCTCCTCCTGATGGATACTTCGTCGGCACGATGCGAAGCTCAATATCATCATATTCCGCTATAGCGGCGCGCATACTGTCGATAGCTTCTGGTTTGTTATCCTCAATCGCGAGCAACGTTTTATCGGTACCCGTGATGTAAGCTAGAATTCGCATACCGAGCACAATATCTCTAGCATGTTCGCGCATTAAGCGATCGTCGGCGCAAATATAGGGTTCGCACTCAACGCCATTAATGATTAGATAACTGACCGGTTTTTGCTGGGCGAGCTTTTGTGAAGTAGGGAAGCCCGCTCCTCCTAACCCTGCAACTCCGGCTGCCTGAATAATATCTAACAACTCGGCTTTATCACGTTGCTGATAATCAGGCAAAGGCTGACGTTCTCGCCACTTATCTTCGCCATCCGGTGTAATCACAATAGCTTGTTCTGGGAGACCTGAAGCATGCGACATAGGTCGTTGTTCAATCGCTTTTACCGTGCCTGAAGTGGGTGCGTGCAGTGGCAGGCCTTGATGCAATGCCGCATCAGTTAATGCTTGACCTTTTAGTACACGTTCTCCTACGCGCACTGTGCACTGACCCGATAAGCCGATATGTTGACGTAACGGAAGAATAAGCTCATCAGCATAAGGAACTCGGCGCAACGCCTGCTCACTCGCGGGTTGTTTGCGCTCTGGTGGATGTATACCGCCGGGAAAGCGTGCAATTTGACCTGACTCAACGAACTGCTTGATGTCTTGCATCGTCTTACTCCACCAGTTTGACGGGAATGGTATCGGCTTTGTGGATATTCTGTTTCACGCTATCGAGGTTCCACTGCCAGGTTTCGGGTTTAGCTTTGATTTCTACCATATCAATGCAATCGACAGGGCAGGGCTCGACACATAAATCACAGCCGGTACATTCATGCTCAATAACGGTATGCATTTGTTTTGCGGCACCTAAAATGGCGTCTACAGGGCAGGCTTGGATGCACTTCGTGCAACCAATACACTCATCCTCGCGAATGATGGCGACTTTTTTGACACTCTCTTCACCATGCGCTGCGTCGAGAGGCTTGGCCTCGACACCCATCAGGTCCGCGAGTTTTTTTATTGTAGCTTCACCGCCAGGCGGGCACTTGTTGATCTCGTCGCCATTAGCAATCGCCTCTGCATAAGGACGACAACCCGGATAGCCACATTGTCCACACTGAGTTTGCGGCAGGATCTCATCGATTTGATCAACGATAGGGTCGCTTTCTACCTTAAACTTGATAGCTGCGAAACCGAGGATTAAGCCAAATATCAGCGCAAGCGCACCGATAGCGATTAAACCAACTACAAAACTCATTATTGGGTCACCAATCCGCTAAAGCCCATAAACGCGAGTGACATTAAGCCCGCTGTTATCATCGCAATCGCTGAGCCTTTAAAAGCTTTCGGTACATCGGCCGCAGCCAAGCGCTCGCGAATGCCAGAAAATAGAATTAAAACGAGTGAAAAACCGACTGCTGCACCAAACCCGTAAACGATTGACTGTACGAAATTATGTTGTTCGTTGATATTCAGAAGTGCTACACCCAGAACCGCACAGTTGGTGGTAATAAGCGGAAGAAAAATACCCAGTAGACGATAGAGTGTCGGACTCGTTTTATGCACCACCATTTCAGTAAATTGTACGACCACCGCGATGACCAAAATAAAACTCAAGGTTTGCAGTGCCATTAACCCCAACGGTTCGAGTAAGTACTGATTCACTAAGTAGCTGCATACCGATGCTAAGGTTAGTACAAATGTGGTTGCCGCCGACATGCCAATCGCCGTATCTAGCTTGTTAGATACGCCCATGAATGGGCAAAGTCCCAAAAACTTTACCAATACAAAATTGTTGACCAGTACGGTGCCTATAAGCAGCAGCAAGTAATCCGTCATTCAATTCTTCCACACGTGATTTAAACCGGCGCCTATTATCGGTGTTTTGACATTGATAAACAACAGACAGAGGTCAATAGAACGGACAAGATTCGTCGAATTTTGTCACTGTTATTTAACGTAACTGACGCGTGACTGTCATTTTGTTAGCGCAATGTAACGGGCAAGCCAATAAACGGGGGCATTGTCATGGTCTGGTTAACAGCATTGCAAGAAACCGCGTTACGAGTCGATTTAAGCTGGTTCACTCGTATTCATCGTTTAAATCAACATCGTTGGATTGCCGCTGTTGCGCAATGTTTTTCGCGTTCGGGGGACGGTTACTGGTACTTTATCGCTGGATTAGTATTTGTTTTACACAGTGCCGATGGACAAGCCTTCTTTATCGCATGTGCGGCTATTTTTTTATTCGAGCGTCCGCTTTATTGGTGGCTAAAAAACAAGCTCAAACGGGCACGACCAACGACTTTAATGGCTTCTAAAAAACTGTTTGTCGCTCAGGATGAGTTTAGCTTTCCTTCGGGTCATACTTGCGCCGCCTTTATCTTCGTGACCTGTCTCTCTTACTACTACCCCGTTTTCGCACTGTATCTTTTGCCGTGGGCATGTGCTGTCGGAGTTTCCCGCGTCGTAGTGGGAGCACATTATGTATCGGATGTCTGTGTCGGCGCGCTACTTGGCATCACCTTTGTCGAAACCTTCTTTCTTATTCACTCTGCATTCTAGGGTTAACTATGCGAATTTTGTTCGGTGTTCAAGGGACGGGTAATGGTCATTTAAGTCGTTGCCACACGTTATCGAAATGGCTGAATCACTATGCGGTTGATGTGGACTACTTAATCTCGGGACGTGAACCGAGCCGTTTATTTGATATGGGTGCGTTCGGCGACTATCAATGGCGTCAGGGACTGAGCTTTGCCACGCAAAATGGCCGCGTGGATTACTTGAATTCCTATCGAAATAATTCTTTTAAGCAGTTTTGGTCAGACGTAAAGACACTCGACCTGTCCGCTTATGACCTCGTTTTGACAGATTATGAGCCTGTTACAGCATGGGCTGCAAAACGGGCTAAAAAGCAATGCATCGGAATTGGCCGACAGTACGCATTTAAAGAGCCATCGCTTTACTCTAAGCTTACGCTACTACAGCGCGGTCTCATTGACTATTTTGCACCGGCTTCACGTTGGCTCGGTATGCATTGGCAACCGCTTGATAATTGTATTGCACCGATTGTAAGAGAACATCAATTCGAGGCTGAGGTCAGTCAGCGTCACGTGTTGGTTTATTTGTCATTTGAAAATTTAGAGCAAGTGGTTGATGCACTCATTCCATTAAAGTCCTACCAATTTTCAGTTTTTCACCCAAGCATAAAGCAAACGGACAACCTAGATGCGCCTCATATTTTGGGTTTCCCTCCGTCGCGTGAGGGCTTTAAATGTCAGTTCGAAACTGCGGAGTATGTATTAGCTAATGCCGGATTTGAAACCACGTGTGAGGCACTTCAGAGCGATAAACAGTTTGCTGTTAAACCTTTGCGAGGTCAGTTCGAGCAACACTGGAATAGCAAGCTTTTAGCTGACAGTCAGCTTGCTTACGTAATGCATGAAATTTCAGAGGATAATGTGCGTGCATGGTTAGCGGGCCATCAACGCGCTGCCCTCAATTGTGAATGGCCAAATATGGCAGACAATATCGCGCAATGGATAAAATCGGGTGCACAGGAAAACGAAAAAACTAGATTGACGGCGCTTTGGAGATAACAACTTTGGAAGCTTGAGATTGGCTCCCCAGGTTGGATTCGAACCAACGACACATGGATTAACAGTCCACCGCTCTAACCAACTGAGCTACTGGGGAACAAATTGTAGTATTAAAACGTGTTGGCTCCCCAGGTTGGATTCGAACCAACGACACATGGATTAACAGTCCACCGCTCTAACCAACTGAGCTACTGGGGAACACGTCTTAACGGCGTCGAATATTAAAGACCTATGCGGCGCCTGTCAACTAATGATGCGGTATTTTTATTGTTTTTTCATTTAACTGCTTAAATCTTGTGCGAGTGTATATTTTGTAGCCTTATACCAAAAACTGTGTGCTAAAGGCTGTCCATGTAAATGTCAAGTACCTGTCATAAAGCCAGTTATGCCTTATGTTATAAGTTGTTGCTCGCTGAGGATATCCACATACCGCTGAAATCCGCATCAGTTAAAGCCTACAGGATCTTATCCACGGATTCTGTGGATAACCCTGTGTTTAAGTATGTGAAATAGTACGTTTAGTGCGGTTTTCAGCTAAGGTTAGCGATTGTTCAGAAAATGCATCAATCATTAAAAACCTAATAAAAACAATGTCTTATAAAAACAAAACAAAAACATGGCTGAATTGACTGAGTGAGCACCCAAGATTGCCCGAAGAATCAGCAACTTGTGTATTTCTTATTTAATTTGGGTGATTTTTAGGCACGCTTTAAGCGTCTGTTGAAGGCTTTCAGGTCCCATTTGTCAAGCCATCAAATTGATTTTTTTGTAATAAATAAGCATATAAAAGTGGGGTTGTTGTAATAAAAATGTCTTGTGTGTTTCTCGATTTTGATAGCGGGATCGCGCCTTATTTCTAAGGTGAAAATATAAAAAAAGCCCTATTAGTACGCTAATAGGGCTCTAATGCTGATAAATAGATGTTTTATTTTAATGCTTTGACAAATTGATTGATGCGAGCGACTGCTTTTTTTAGTGTATCGAGGCTTGTTGCAAATGAGAGTCGACAGTAGCCTTCAGTGCCAAAGGCTGAACCGGGCACTAATGCGACATTAGCTTCGGTCAGCAGTTTTTCACACAACTCAACATCGTTTGCAACACCTGCTTTTTCAATTAGGTTTTGGATACGCGCGAAAGTGTAGAAGGTGCCATCACCTTTTACGCACTCAATACCCTCTATCTCGTTAAGTGCACTCACCAAGTAATCGTGGCGCTCCTTAAACGCACTGACCATTGTATCGATGCAGCTTTGGTCGCCATTTAAAGCGGCTACTGCCGCATGTTGGCTAATGCTGGCTGGATTTGACGTGCTCTGAGACTGAATCTTTTTCATCGCCGCAATGATAGGTGCTGGACCTGCTGCATAACCAATACGCCAGCCGGTCATTGCGTAGGCTTTCGAAACACCGGATAAGATAACTGTGCGGTCGCGTAATTCAGGCGCAACCATCACAATATTAGCGAATTGGCTACGATCCCATAAAATATGCTCATACATATCATCTGTCGCGATCAGCACATTTGGGAAATCAACCAGTACATCAGCAAGTGCACGTAGTTCCTCTGCTGAGTAGGCTGTACCACTCGGGTTAGATGGACTGTTGATAAACATTAAACGGGTTTTTTCGGTTAATGAGTCGCGCAATTGCTCAGGAGTGATTTTAAACCGCTGCTCTAAATCGGTATGGACGATCACGGGCTCTGCTTCAACCAGCTTTACCATATCTGGATAAGAAACCCAGTAAGGCGCCGGTATCACCACTTCATCACCCGGGTTGAGCCAAGCACTCAGTAAATTAAAAATGCTGTGTTTACCGCCTGCCGAGACGATGATTTCATCAAGACCGTATTCCAACTGGTTATCACGTTTAAACTTATCGGAAACTGCTTGTTTAAGTTCGACAATACCATCAACCGCAGTGTACTTGGTTTTGCCGTCTTCGATGGCTTTAATAGCAGCTTGTTTGACAAAATCGGGTGTATCAAAGTCGGGTTCACCCACACCTAAACCAATCACATCTTTACCCGCGCTTCTTAATTCGTTGGCTTTTTGCGTTACTGCCAGCGTAGGAGAAGGTTGGATAGAATTAACGCGCTTTGAGAGCTGATAGTCCACTACGTATTCCTTCCGATTTTGCTTATGTAAACAGCTCTCTACTATACGGATCGGTCGCGTTAAAGTCTATCAACATAGCCAAACAATAGATGTTTGCTGTACACTAATGAGGTTAATTCAACAGGAGGTATTTTCATGGCTACAACCGACGCATCTCGAAGTCTTATCAACGCGCCGGTTGGAAAAACGCTATGGGAAATGACGTGGCCCGTTATCTTTGGTGTCGCTACGCTGATAAGTTTTAATGTCGTAGATACTTTCTTTATTAGTCTGTTAGGTACTGACCCACTTGCTGCCGTCAGCTTTACCTTTCCAATCACCTTTACGGTTGTTAGCCTCACCATCGGCTTGGGTATTGGTACATCCGCTGTTATCGCGCGTAAGTACGGTCGGGATAAACCCGAAGAAGCTCATTTCGATGGTTTTGCTGCACTCTCGGTTTCCGCTTTACTTGTTCTGATACTGTCAGCCGTTGGCTATATTTTCATGGACAGTATTTTTACCCTCCTGCAAGCACAACAACGTTTACTGCCGCTGATCCGTGAATATATGACGCTATGGTTTGCGGGCAGCGTCATGTTGGTCACGCCAATGGTCGGCAATGCGGTATTGCGCGCATCGGGCGACACACGAACACCATCATTGATTATGGCCTCGGGCGGTTTGGCGAATGCCATTTTTGATCCGATCCTTATTTTTGGTTGGGGACCGATCCCTGCGATGGGTATTGAGGGAGCCGCTTTAGCGAGCGTGATTTCGTGGTTGAGTGGTGTGGTTCTCGTGTTTTGGTTACTTAATCGTAAGCAGCTTATTCGGGTACGTATCGAAACGACACGCGGGTTGTTTCGCGAATGGGTCGATGCTGCTCGCGCTATTCTGAAAATTGGTCTGCCAGCGGCAGGCGCCAATATTCTGACTCCGCTCGCGATGTCGGTCATGACGGCTATTATTGCATCTTATGGTGCGGCGGCAGTGGCGGCATTTGGCGTTGGCACTCGACTCGAGTCGCTCGCGAGTATCATTATTCTGGCGCTATCCATGTCGTTGCCGCCGTTGATTAGCCAAAACTTTGGTGCCAACCGAGTTGATCGGGTACGAGAGGCCTATGGCAAAGCCTTAAAAGCGGTATTTGCCATTCAACTGGTTATCTATGCGGCGATGGCAATAACGGCACCGTGGATTGCGATGGCATTTGCGAAAGAGCAAGAAGTGGCGCGTATCGTTGAATTGTTTATCTACATAATGCCCATCGGTTATGGCTTCCAGGGTTGGATCATTCTCTCGAACTCGAGTTTTAATGCCATTCATAAACCCATGCGTGCGCTCGGCTTAAGTGTCATCCGCTTATTTGTTTTTTTCGTACCCTTGTCCTACTTAGGTAGTCTACTAGCGGACCTACACGGCTTATTTATTGGCGGTGTGGTGGCTAATATCATCACAGCGGCTATCGCTTATATATGGTTTACGCGAGCGTTGAGGAGGGTTGGTGAGTAAAGCATTTGAATTAATATCGAGTTACCAGCCTGCGGGTGATCAGCCTGCGGCGATTGAAAAAATTCTAGAGAATTTAGACGCGGGTCTTGCCCATCAAACTTTACTCGGCGTCACAGGCTCGGGTAAGACGTTTACCATGGCTAACGTGATTGCCCAGTCGCAACGCCCGACGCTTATCCTAGCCCACAACAAAACGTTGGCAGCACAGCTCTATGGTGAGATGAAAGAATTCTTTCCTAATAATGCTGTCGAATATTTCGTGTCCTATTACGATTATTATCAGCCCGAAGCCTATGTGCCCACCACTGATACCTTTATTGAAAAAGATGCATCGATAAACGACCACATTGAACAAATGCGTCTGTCAGCGACAAAAGCGTTGATGGAGCGCCGTGATGTTGTGTTGGTGGCTTCGGTTTCGGCGATTTATGGTTTGGGTGATCCCGAATCATATATGAAGATGATGCTGCATTTGCGTCGTGGCGACATTATTGACCAGCGCGATATTTTGCGGCGCTTGGCGCAGCTACAGTATAAGCGAAACGATGCGGCCTTCGAGCGGGGCACCTATCGTGTGCGCGGTGAGGTCATTGACATTTTCCCCGCTGAATCGGAAGAGCTTGCAGTGCGCGTTGAACTATTTGATAACGAAGTCGACCGTATCAGCTTTTTTGAGCCGCTCACGGGGCAAGTGACCGAAGCGGATGTTGCGCGTGCGACTATTTATCCAAAGACACACTATGTCACGCCACGTGAAGTTTTAGTCGAAGCAATTGAGAAAATCAAAGACGAGTTAAAAGATCGTCGAGATGTATTGCTGAAACAAAATAAATTGCTTGAAGAGCAACGTATTAATCAGCGCACTCAGTTTGATATTGAAATGATGTTGGAGCTTGGCTATTGCTCCGGTATCGAAAACTATTCACGTTATCTGTCTGGACGTGCTCCGGGCGAGCCACCACCCACCTTGATGGATTACTTACCTGATGACGCGCTGCTTATCATTGATGAGTCTCATGTGACGGTATCGCAGGTCGGCGCTATGTATAAGGGGGACCGCTCACGAAAGGAAAATCTGGTGGAGTATGGCTTTCGACTGCCGAGTGCGTTGGATAACCGACCGTTAAAGTTTGATGAATTCGAGGCTATCGCACCACAAACAGTTTATGTCTCTGCAACACCTGGGAAATATGAGCTTGAACGCAGTAGTGGCGAGGTGGTTGAGCAGGTCGTGCGACCCACAGGTTTAGTGGATCCCATTATTGAAGTGCGGGCAGTAGCGACGCAGGTCGATGATTTAATGTCTGAAGTCCGTTTGCGCGTGGAAAAAGAAGAACGTGTACTTGCGACAACATTGACCAAAAAGATGGCCGAAGACTTAAGTGACTACCTCGATGAGCACGGCATCCGTGTACGCTATCTTCACTCAGACATTGATACGGTCGAACGAATGGAGATTATTCGCGACTTGCGACTCGGTGAGTTTGATGTGTTAGTCGGCATTAACTTGCTGCGAGAAGGTCTTGATATGCCGGAAGTTTCCCTAGTCGCCATTCTTGATGCTGATAAAGAGGGCTTCTTACGCTCTGATCGTTCTTTGATTCAGACCATTGGTCGTGCAGCACGTAACGTGAATGGTAAGGCGATTCTTTATGGCGATCGGATTACCGGTTCGATGCAACGCGCGATTGAGGAGACGGATCGTCGTCGTGAAAAGCAAATTGCATTTAACGAAGAGCATGGTATCACGCCACAAAAATTGAATAAGAAAGTCACCGACGTGATGGACTTAGGGCAAGGCGGTGCAAACCGTAAAAACCGTGCGGCGAAAGCCGTTGCCGAGGTGGCGTCAGGTTATGATCCACGCACCGTGATGATCAAAGATACGAATGCGGTGATTAAAGAAATCGAAGCAAAAGAAAAAGAAATGTATGAAGCGGCTCAAAACCTTGAGTTTGAGAAGGCGGCACAGTTACGTGACGATATCAAAACACTACGTGAACAACTTAAACGAGCAGTTTAATCGGTTTTTATAATTAGAAATGTAAATCGTAATTGCTATCATTTCGTTAGACAGGAATGGAGGGCATTATGATAAAGACAGCTAGTTTTGCCGTGATGCATTTCTCAATCGCTTTTACAGTGGTTTGGGTGATGACAGGCGATATCGTTATGGGTGGTGCCGTGGCATTAATTGAGCCATTGGTAAACACGGTAGGTTATTATTTTCATGAAAAGATCTGGCAACGGAGCGGCGTTCGTCGAACGAGCGCGCTATCTGGATAAAGAGGGGCGCGCGAGCACCCCTCTATTTTTCATTTGGGTCACATTCTTTTTATGCCGTGGCTATCTCGCAGGTATTGTCTCGCTTACCTTCAATGAAGATCGCACGCGTTTACTCTCGTTATTTTATAAAAGCTCAGAACAATTTGGTCTCATGCTGGTGGTCGGCTTGCCTGCGTTACTCGTTCTGTTGGCAACAAGTTTCGCCAAAGAGGATGGTTACAACTGGGCTAATCATGTGATGCGAGCTGCTCAGCCCCTGATGTTGGTCTCCCTCGTGTTAGATGCGATATTAATTAGTAGTTTGTTAATGCATCAGCATGGCAGTTTTTCTTGGGGGAAAGCGAGTATTATCTTGGCATGGTTTATTAGTCTTTGGTACGTCAGTAAGTCGCGGCAATGGCGCTTTTATCGGCGTCATCTTGCTGAAAAGCCTGAATCATCGGTGTCCGAAGACACCGATAAATCCGCGCAATAAGGGCGAGCGTGTTAGAGCAGATAATGCGCGTGGAAGCGTAACTGCTCTTCAATGAAACTGCTGATAAAGTAGTAACTATGATCGTAGCCTTCGTGCAGATAGATAGCGCCCGGTCCATCTGTTTCGTCGAATACAGCTTGCAAAGCCTCAGGCTTGAGTTGCTCTTCTAGAAAGTTGTCTGCTAAACCTTGGTCGACGCGAATCGGTCTGACTTGCCCATAAGCTTTGATAAGTTCAACCGCATCATAGTCTTTCCAAGCATCACGGTTGCCTCCCAAATATTGCGTAAACGCATATTCACCCCAGGGGCATTGAGTCGGATGGGTGATCGGTGAGAATGCCGAAATACTTTGATAGCGCTCTGGGTTCCGCACACCAATGACAAGCGCGCCATGGCCACCCATGGAGTGACCGGCAATCGAGCGTTTATCCGTTAGCGGGAACTGTGCCTCTACGCATTTTGGGAGCTCATCAAGAATGTAGTCGTACATTTGATAGTGTTTAGCCCAAGGCGTTTCGGTCGCATTCAGATAAAAACCTGCACCTTTGCCAAAGTCATAACGATCTTCGTCAGGTACCTCATCACCGCGCGGGCTGGTGTCAGGAATAATTAGTGCGATACCGAGCTGCGCAGCGACGCGCTGTGCACCTGCTTTAGTAGAGAAATTCTCATCAGTACACGTTAGCCCTGATAAAAAGTACACGCTGGGGACTGCATGATGCTCTGCTTGGGGCGGTAGAAACACACTCAACTGCATATCGCAGTTGAGTGTCGAAGAGCGGTGCTTAAGGCGGACTTGACGGCCGCCAAACGTACGTACTTCGCTTACGATTTCCATAGTGGATACCTTTGTCGCTTAGTAGTGGATAACTGAACGAATCGACTTACCTTCGTGCATGAGCTCAAACGCTTCGTTGATCTCTTCAAGTGACATGTTGTGAGTAATGAAGGTATCTAAATCAAACTTCCCATCCATGTACTGTTGCACGTAGTCGGGCAATTGGCTGCGACCTTTGACGCCACCAAAAGCGCTTCCACGCCATACGCGACCGGTGACCAGTTGGAATGGGCGGGTTGAGATCTCTTCACCTGCGCCGGCGACACCAATAATTACCGATTCGCCCCAACCTTTGTGGCAGCATTCAAGCGCCGAACGCATGACTTCGACGTTACCGATACATTCGAACGAGAAGTCGACACCGCCGTCGGTCATATCGACAATCACTTCTTGGATAGGCTTGTCGTAATCTGTTGGATTAACAAAATCAGTCGCACCGAGCTGCTTGGCAATTTCGAACTTATCTTCGTTCACATCAATCGCAATAATGCGTGACGCTTTCGCTTGTACGGCACCGATAATGACGGCTAGACCGATACCACCAAGCCCAAATACCGCGACCGTATCACCTTCTTGTACATCAGCTGTGTTCTTAACTGCACCCATGCCGGTAGTGACACCACAACCGAGTAAGCAGACTTTTTCAAGCGGTGCTTCTTTTGGAATCTTAGCGACGGAAATCTCTGGCAATACGGTGTATTCAGAAAATGTCGAAGTACCCATG
>NZ_CAXGLS010000008.1:0-67536 GCF_964010655.1 uncultured Idiomarina sp. | reverse complement strand
GATGTCGCGCAAAATGCGCGACGTACGGCGGGGCGATGTTTGATGTGGCGCAAGATGCGTGGCGCACTTCGACCTAAGTCGAATGTTTAATTTTTATTGGCTTGCATATGCTTAAACCAAATCTATTTGGTTGCGGAGTATGTATATGCAGGCCTATCACCAACTTTATTCTGATGCTCAGCAAGATCCAGAGGGATTCTGGCTCGAGCAGGCGCATCGTTTACATTGGTTTAAAGCGCCTCAACAGGCGGCTAATTTAAAAACCAATGGCTTAGCCGATTGGTTCCCCGATGGTGAGTGCAATATTAGCTATCAAGCACTGGATGCGCAGATAGAAGCGGGGCGAGGCGAACAAGTTGCCCTGTACTACGACTCTCCCGTTACGCAAACCAAACAGCAGTGGACATTTAACCAGTTGCGGGACGAAGTGGCGCGCTGCGCCGGTATGATCCAAGCGGCGGGTGTGAGTAAAGGCGACCGCGTGGTTATTTACATGCCGATGATCCCACAGGCAGCCATTGCGATGCTGGCGTGTGCGCGACTAGGCGCGATTCACTCCGTTGTGTTTGGTGGTTTTGCGGCACACGAACTTGCAATCCGTATTGATGATGCGGAACCTGCATTGCTGATTACCGCCTCATGCGGTATTGAGGGGCAGCGTGTGCTCGACTATAAACCCATTGTCGATAAAGCACTGCACGAAGCTGAACACCCGCCACAACATGTGATTGTGTATCAACGCTCACAAAGCCACGCGTCGATGCAGTCACCTCGCGATATTGACTGGACAAGCGCGATAAAAGACGCACCTGCGATTGATGCGGTGCCGGTGAATGCCACTCATCCACTGTATATTCTGTACACGTCGGGAACCACAGGACGTCCGAAAGGGGTGGTACGTGACCATGGTGGCTATGCTGTGGCACTGAACTTCTCCATGAATTATGTTTACGGTATGCATCCCGGAGAGACCCTATTCACTGCCTCAGACGTGGGCTGGGTCGTCGGCCATTCCTATATTGTATATGGTCCGTTGTTGTTCGGTTGCAGTTCTATACTCTATGAGGGAAAGCCGATTAATACACCCGACGCGGGTGCGTTTTGGCGAATTATCCAAGACTACCAAGCATCGGCTGTATTTTCGGCACCGACGGCGTTTCGTGCCATTAAAAAAGAAGACCCTCATGGTGAGCATTTAGCCAAATACGATATTAGCGCGTTAAAGCGCATTTACATGGCCGGTGAGCGGCTCGACCCCGCTACGCTCGAGTGGACTGAGCATCTGACCGATCGTCCGGTGTATGACCACTGGTGGCAGACTGAAAGTGGTTGGCCGATGTGCGCTAACCCGGTGGGAGTGGGCGCTACCCCTGTCAAACCGGGCTCTTCAAGCCTGCCTGTGCCGGGCTATGAATTTGCCATCCTCGATCCACAAGGTCAGCCATTAGGCGCTAATGAAGAAGGTTCCGTGTGCTTGCGTCTGCCGTTGCCGCCGGGCTGTTTACCGACGGTGTGGGGCGATGAACAACGTTTACAGGATAGCTACCTGAAGGCGTTTCCGGGTTATTACTGCAGTGGCGACGGGGGGTACATGGACGACGATGGCTATGTATTCATTATGGGCCGTACTGATGACGTGATTAATGTGGCAGGTCACCGACTGTCGACCGGTGAAATGGAAGAAGTATTAGCGCAACATACTGCTGTCGCTGAATGTGCGGTTGTTGGTCAACCTGATGAACTCAAGGGCGAGTTACCGGTGGGGCTGGTGATTTTGAAAAATGATGCGCAGATCTCAACAGAGGAATTGCAGGCGCAACTTATTGCTCAAATTCGCGAGACGATCGGTGCGATTGCATGCTTAAAAACGCTCTACGTTGTGCCCAAGTTGCCCAAAACGCGCTCAGGGAAAATTTTGCGCCGGTTGATTCGACAAGTATTACAGGGCGACACCGTGGCGGTTCCTTCGACCATAGACGACCCGGATAGTGTTGAGATGATTCAAACAGTGGTAAAGCAGCAAAATGAAGCTAGGAAAGTCAGTTGAAATCCCGTTAGAATAGAGGCTTTGTAAGTTAATTTAACGGGTATTGAATGACACTTTCTATTGTCGCAGTTGTTTTGGGTTTAATTGTCTTAGTCTGGAGTGCTGATCGCTTTGTCGAAGGTGCTGCCGCAGTTGCCAAAAACTTAGGGATGGCGCCGCTTGTTATCGGCATGGTGATCATTGGCTTCGGTACTTCAGCGCCAGAGATGGTGGTCTCGGCGTTGGCATCATCACAAGGTAACCCAGCGCTCGCACTGGGTAATGCATTTGGCTCAAATATCACGAACATTTCGCTGGTGTTGGGTGTCACGGCCGTGTTGGCACCGATTGCAGTGCAGTCGGGGGTGATTAAACGTGAGTTACCCGTGCTGATTGCGATTACTTTACTTACGGCTGCGTTCCTGTGGGACTACCAAATAACCACGATTGAAGCCTGGATCCTTTTAGCGATATTTGCTACCTACATGGGTTGGTCAATCTGGTTAGGTAAAAACAGCAGCGACGATAGCTTGGCCGCTGAGTTTACTCAGGAAGTCGACGCTAATCCGATGTCGATGAAGCCTGCGGTTATCTGGTTGATGATTGGTTTAGTGTTATTGGTTGCGAGCTCCAGAGCACTGGTTTGGGGGGCTGTAAACATTGCTACCGCGCTTGGTGTGAGTGACTTGGTGATTGGCTTGACTGTGGTCGCTATTGGTACATCGCTGCCAGAACTCGCCTCTGCCATTGCTGCGACGCGCAAAAACGAGCATGATTTGGCGTTGGGTAACGTGATTGGTTCAAACATGTTCAATACCCTTGCGGTCGTGGGTATTGCTGGTGCCATCCATCCGATTGATTTAGAACCGTTGGTGCTTTCGCGTGATTGGGTCGCAATGGCCGGTCTCACACTATTGTTGTTGCTGTTTTCTTTGCGAGTTAATCGTTTAGGCCGAATTAACCGCGTACATGGTGTGACGTTCTTAGTCCTTTACGTTGCTTACACGGTTTATCTGATAAGCACGGGATTCACACCCGCGTTAACTAGTTAAATAGACTGACTATAAAAATGAGCCGCGCGAGTCGCGGCTTTTTTATTCCATTATTGTTGAAAATCGTTCGCATTAGCATTACACTCATTAATAGTAAATTACGAGGTGATGTTCAGTGTACGTTTGTTTATGCAAAGGCGTTTCGGATAAAACCATTGCTAAGTCAGTTGCTACTGGCGAGGTGTCTAGTATGCGAGAGCTCCGTCAGCAGTACGGTGTGGCTTCGCAGTGCGGTTGCTGTAAGCAATGCGCTAAGGAAGTCTTGAATGAGGCTTTAGAAAAACGTAACGATCATGTGCTGCCAGGCACTAAAATTCCTACTACGGTGTGCTACACTTAGCTGAGTTTCTAATTTTAGAACCAGCTTAAGGAGCACATCCCGCATGAAAGGTGACGCAAAAGTCATTCAGCAGCTTAATAAGGTGCTGACGCTCAAACTGACCGCTATTAACCAGTACTTCTTACATGCGCGCATGTTTCGAGACTGGGGTTTTGAATCCCTCAACAATGTCGTTTATAAAGCGTCTATCGAAGAAATGAAGCACGCTGACGTGCTCATTGAACGGCTGCTGTTTTTAGAGGGTATGCCGAACTTACAAGAGCTTGGCAAGCTTTATATCGGTGAAGACCCACGTGAAATGTTAGAAATGGACCATAAGGTTCAGTTCAACGATATCAATGCTATTCGTGACGCCGTTAAAGTCTGTGAAAGCCATCAAGATTACGTCAGTCGCGATGCGCTGAATAAGATTCTTGATAAGCAAGAAGAGCATTTAGACTGGTTAGAAACACAAATTGATTTAATGTCGCGCCTAGGTACAGAAGTATACCTTCAGTCGATGTTAAAAGAGGAGGACTAGAATGAAAGCAGAGAACAAAGTCGTCGAGCAGTTAAACCGTTTACTCGCTTTCGAACTGACCTCTATTGACCAATACACATCCCATTCGCGCCAGTATGAAGACATGGGTTTGATGAAACTGTATGAACGTATCAATCATGAGATTGATGATGAGCGGGGTCATGCTGACCTATTGATTCGTCGTATTCTATTTTTGGAAGGTAAACCTAATATGTCCAACCGCGAGCCTCACAATATCGGCTCGGACGTGCGCGAAATGTTAGAAAATGACCTACAGCTGGAATACAACAACGCTAAAACCCTGCGTGAAGTGATCGACTATTGCGAGCAAGTGGATGACTATGTCACACGTGATATGTTGGTGGGAATTTTACGTGATACGGAAGAAGACCACGCCTATTGGCTGCGTATCCAATTGAACCTGATGGATCGCTTGGGTGAGTCGCTTTATTTGCAAGGCATGAAGTAAAATTAACCTCTTTCAATCATAGAAAACGCGGCAGAGTTAGCCGCGTTTTTTGTGTTGCCTGCTCTGGCAGGGTTTACCAAAACCGCAGACGTCTTAACAATAAAAACTCGACCACGGCGATCCCCAAGAGAATCCAGCAAAAAATCTCAAAGGCACTGGTGTTCTCTACGCCAGGCATGCCACCAATGTTGATACCAAACACCCCGGTTAAAAAGCTCAATGGCAAAAATACGCCTGCGATGACTGAAAGCCAGTAAGTATTTCGGTTCATCTTTTCGGCGACCGCTTGTTGTATTTGCTCGCGCTGCATCCACACTTGTTCAAGCATCAGGTCGATTTGCTCCAATAACCGCTGGGTGGTATCGCGCTCATTGAGTAGCCACTGATGCAACTCCGCGTCGACCCATTTCTCGCTCTCACTGGTAAACTTATCAAGCGCGGCTAACTGCGGGCGAATAAAGCGGTTCAAGCGTAGCAGACGGCGATGCATGACGGTCAGCTTCTTTTGTTGCTCCGCTGTGTTATCAAAGCCTTCCGTCTCCATTTGCTCGACGTTGAGCTCAATATCGTCAATGACATCTTCGATCTTCTGGTTTAACTGCTCGACAAGGTGCACCAAAAAGTCATTTAAGCTTTCAGGTCCTTGTTGGTTTTGCAGATCATCGCGTATATGCGCTACCGCTTTGAAATGATGCTTGCGAAACGTGTACACGGTCTCTTTATAGTAGAGGATGCGTAAGCTCATCATATCTTCAGGTTGAGCCCCTTCATTGAGGTTTACGCCTCGCAATAACAGTACAAAGCCGTCTTTGAGTCGCTGAAAGCGTGGACGCGTATCTTCTTCAAGCATGGCGTCAATAATAGGTTCGGGAATATCAGCGGCTTTCAGCCATTCATTGATACCTTCCACGTCACGCTGAAAGTGGAACCAACAACCGGGGCGAGACTTAACAGTGTCGTCGTTGGTGATCGCTTGCGCAGGGTGCTGGTTAAAATCCCAAGCATCGATTAAAAAGTTCATAAAGCACTCCAATAATAAGCGCCCAAATCACATAAGTGATTGATTGTTGAGCGCTTAGTCAGGTAATTGACATATATTGGAATCAAACACCACTAAATGGTCGAAGTCAACATTTATCCCTACCATTTGACCAGACTGCAAGGGTTGGTGTGAAGGCCCAACTGCGAGTACATGTTCATGGTTGTCTAAGGCAAGCGTATACAGGTAATGCGATCCGCGAAAGCCGCGTCCAACAACTTTAGCCTGCAGGCGGTGGGGTCGCTCGGTTGAGACAATCAGCACATCATCCGGGCGCACGAGGAAGGTAACATCGTGATCGTCTTGATCACAGAGAACCTCATGGTCGATAACGCCCAAAGCACTGTGCAGTTGGTGCGATTTAATCTGGCCATTAAGTAACACCCCGCGACCAATAAAGTCGGCGACCAGTTCATGCTCGGGTTGATGGTAAAGCTCGTAGGGGGTATTCCACTGCAATAACTGACCGGCGTACATGACGCCCGCTTTATCCGCCATGGCAAAGGCTTCTTGCTGATCATGAGTCACTAGCAACGCAGTAATACCTTCTTCTTTTAATAGATTACGCACATCTTGTGCCAGTAATTCACGCAGCTCGGCGTCCAAACTGGAAAAAGGTTCGTCTAAAAGCATGAGTTTTGGCTTTGGGGCCAATGCTCGGGCAAGTGCAATTCGTTGTTGTTGCCCGCCCGATAATTCGTGTGGGTAACGGCTTTGGTAGCCGGTCAGATCGACCCGTTGAAGCAGTTGTTTTACGCGTTGCTTTTGTTCGACTTTCGACCAATTATTAATGCCAAAGGCGATATTTTCTTCCACAGTAAGGTGCGGAAACAAGGCAAAGTCTTGGAACATCATGCCTATTTGACGTTGCTCGGTGGGCATTTGCACTTTCGTTGAAGCGACTTCCTCACCATAGAGACGTATGGAACCACTGGTGACCTCAGAAAAACCGGCAATGGTGCGTAGCAGTGTTGTTTTACCACAACCGCTCGGTCCCAATAAGCAGCCGATATCGCCCTCATTCAGTGAAAACGAGAGTTGCTCAACAATACGCTCTTTACCTAACTCAATGGACACTGAATCAAGTTCTACTATCGGCTTCATTTAGTCTCCCGTTTTAATCGTTTGAGTGCGCAACGCACGTGACAACATCAATACTGGAATTAAGCCCACCAGGACAATCATCAGTGCAGGAGGTCCTGCATCTGCAAGCCGCTCATCCGAGGCCATTTCGAAGGCTTTGACCGCTAAGGTATTAAAATTAAAGGGACGCAACACCAAAGTCGCGGGCAGTTCTTTCATCACATCCACCAACACCAATATCAGTGCGGCGAGAATTGAGCTTTTAAGTAACGGCAAATGTATCCGGGTCATGATGCGACGTGAACTCGCGCCCAACGTGCGTGCGCTGTCATCCATTTGAGGTGTGATTTGCTCTAAACCCGAGCTTATTGTCTGCAGGGAAATCGACAAAAAGCGCACCGTATAAGCAAATACTAAAGCAACAACGGTACCGCTTAACAATAGACCCGGGTTCACGCCGAAGAGCGATTTACTGAAATCGATAATGCGGTGATCAAGCCACGCGAGTGGAATCAAAATGCCAACGGCAATGACGATGCCTGGAATCGCATAACCAAGCCCGGCGGTGGTTATTGCTGTGCGGATTGCTCGGGTGGGATGGCGACGGCGACCATAGGCGAGCCAGAGCGCTAACGCAACTGTGATGGTAGCGGCTAACAAGCCCAGCCAGAGCGTATTGAGTGTCAGCGTCCAGAAGGACGCCTGAGTCCAAATATCAGCACGTTCAATCGACCACATGAGTAACTGACTTGCGGGAATGACGAAGCCGAGCACAATAGAAAGCCAACACACCGCCGACGCGAGCCACGCCGCTTTGCCACGTAACGGTTTTCTAAAGTTATTATTTTGGCTGCGGCGCTGATAAAACTTAGCCTGACGCCTTGAATAGCGCTCAATTAGAATGAGTACAATAACAAACAGCAGGAGAATAGACGCCAATTGCAACGCGCCTTGAGCATCACCCATACCGTACCAGGTACGGAAAATACCTGTAGTAAATACGGTGACACCGAAGTACTCCATGGTGCCGTAGTCGGCAAGTGTTTCCATCAACGCAAGCGTGACGCCGGTTGCGATAGCCGGTCGTGCTAATGGCAACGCGATACGGAAGAAACTGCGGACGGGACCGGCACCCAGTGTACGGGCGCTCTCAAAAGCAGCGGTTGATTGCTGCATGAAGGCCGCACGAGTAATTAGATAAACGTAAGGGTAAAGCACTAAGCTTAATACGAATATAGCGCCTTCGATGCTCCGAATACTGGGAAACCAATACTCACCAATGCTTAGGTCGAAGGTATCGCGTAATGCTTGCTGCACGGGACCGGCGTAATCGAGTAGGCCAGTATAAGTATAAGCGGAGATATAGGCGGGCATGGCTAAAGGAAGTAGTAGCCCCCAACTTACCCAGCGCCAACCTGGGAAATCGTATTGGCTTACGCACCATGCGGTGCTGACGCCGAGGATAGTCACGCCAAACCCCACCGATACCAATAGTATCAGTGAATGAGAAATGTACTCGGGTATCACCGTTTGCCAAAGGTGATTTAATATATCCCAATTAGGATTTAACAAAGATAAGGCCACCACAATAAGTGGTAGCCCTACCAGTGCCGCAACGCCGAACAGCACGAGCGGGCCGCGGGTCATAGCTGCTCCTTAACACCTAGTGAGGAATTAACGCCAGCCTGCCGAGTTCATTAAACGGACGGCTTCTGCGTTATTCTCACCTAAAATATCCATCGAAATATCGTCTTGTTTGAAGTCACCCCATTGCTTGAGGGTCTCACTCCACTCAACGCCTTCACGTACAGGGTACTCATAATTGGCTTCAGCATACCATTTTTGTGAGGCTTCTGAGAGTAGAAATTCGATTAATTGTGTGGCTTCATCGACATGTTTCGCATGTTTAGTGATGCCAATACCCGACACATTCACGTGGGTGCCATTGCCGTTTTGCGCCGGCCAGAAAATCTTAACTTTTTCGGCCGCTTCGCGTTCTTCAGCTTGGTCGGAATTCAGCATATGACCAAAATAGTAAGTGTTCGCTACGGCGATATCACACACGCCGTATGCGACGCCTTTAATTTGGTCACGATCGCCGCCGACCGGCGTACGGGCGAAATTGTCGACTAAATCCTTAGCCCAACCCATGATTTTTTGTTCGCCGTAGTGGTCGAGCAATGCCGCGACTAATGACTGGTTATAGATGTTATTCGACGAGCGAATACAAATACGGTCTTGCCATTGGTCGTCGGCTAGACTCATGTAATTTTCGAGTTTGCTTGGATCGACACGGTCAGGTGAATAAAAAATTGGGCGAGCACGCAGGCTCAAACCCACCCATTGGTCATCGCTGTCGCGAAAATGCGCTGGCACAGTTTTATGGGCGAACTCAGAATCGATCGCTTGAAACACGTCGGCGGTAACGGCACGATGCAGCGCGCCGGCGTCAACGGTTAAAAATAAGTCTGCGGGTGTGTTTTCGCCTTCAGCCTTTAACCGCGACAATAAGGCATCTGAGTTGCCCGTGAGCAAGTTGACCTCAATACCTGTTTGCTCAGTAAACTTATCGAGCAGAGGCTTGATCAATGCTTGCTTCCGCGATGAATAAATATTAACTTCAGCCGCTTGCGCAAAAGAACCTGCTAATGTGCTGGCACTGATAATGGCAGCCATTGCAAGCTTGAGGGGAGTAATTTTTATTGCCATATTCAAACCTCTTACTAATAATTCGCGTAGATTACATACTTAAGTGTATCAAAATTAAAATTTAATGATAGCCATTCTCATTTGAGTGGGTGTCAATGTCAAATAAAATAATAGAGCAGATGCTCATACTTTACTGGAGACCCTATGTCTGACTTATCCATGTTAGCGCTTATCGGTGTGCTATCGATTTGTTGCCAATGGTTAGCCTGGCGCATTAAACTGCCGGCGATTTTGCCGCTGCTGGTGTGTGGCCTCTTAGTGGGACCTACGTTAGGTTGGCTACAGCCCGATCAGTTATTCGATCATTTGTTATTCCCTGTGGTTTCCTTAGCTGTTGCGGTTATTCTTTTTGAAGGCAGTCTAACGCTTAAGTTTGATGAAATTCGTGGTCATGGTCGTATGGTGACCAACCTCGTCAGCATTGGGATGGTGGTTACTTGGATAACCATCAGTGTCGCGACGCACTTTATTATGGATTGGCGTTGGGAGATTGCATCGCTGTTTGGCGCATTGGTGGTGGTAACCGGACCGACGGTGATACAGCCAATGATCCGCTCAATTCGACCGATTAATAAGTTAGCCAATATTTTGCGCTGGGAAGGCATTATTATTGACCCACTGGGCGCCTTACTCGCAGTATTGGTCTATGAATTTATTATCGCCAGCCAAGATGTCGCAATGCTACACGCGTTGCAGGCTTTTGCGAAAACTATCGGGATCGGTTTCTTCTTTGGTTGGGCGGCGGCTAAGCTGCTAGGCCTCGCGCTAGGTCGAGGTTGGTTCCCGCATTACTTACAGAATGTCGCGACCCTGACCATCGTTTTGGGTGTTTTTGCATTGTCGAATGCCATTCAACATGAATCCGGTCTACTCACCGTCACCGTTATGGGGATGGCGATGGCGAATACCAAAAATCTTAATCTTGATGAGATTTTGGAGTTCAAAGAAACCCTCTCTGTGCTGTTGATATCGGCATTGTTTATTCTACTCGCTGCGCGATTGGATTTTGCTGATTTTGATGCCTTGGGTGTGCCGTCTATTATTTTACTCGCTGTCATTATGTTCCTTGTGCGTCCATTAAGCGTATGGCTGTCAGCTATCGGCACCGAGTTGCGCTTTAAGGATAAGTTGCTACTGTCGTGGATTGCTCCCAGAGGTATTGTTGCCGCAGCGGTATCGGCTTTGTTTGCGTTGAAGATGGAACAGTCGGGATGGACGGATGCATCGGCTATCGTGCCCTTGGTGTTCTTAGTCATCATGACAACGGTGGTGTTACAAAGCTTAACCGCTAAACCGCTAGCGCGACTGCTTGGATTAATTGAACCTCCGGCGCGTGGATTCTTGATTTTTGGTGCCAACCAGATGGCACGTGCGGTGGCATCGGTTCTGAAAGAACATGAAATCCCAGTCCGGTTGGCTGATACCAACTGGGAGAATATCCGTCTTGCGCGGATGGATAACTTACCTGTTTACTTTGGTAATCCCGCTTCGGAACATGCTTCGAATAATATCGACTTAACTGGTATTGGCCGCTTATTGGTGATGTCACCGTATAAGCAGCTCAACCCGCTGGTTTCTGTTTATTACCAGGACTGGTTTGGCAGTTCAAAAGTCCACGGCTTGAATAGTGGCGAGTCGGATTTCAGAGCTAGCCATCAGTTATCCGAAAACTATAAAAATACGCTCAATTTGTTTGGCGATAGCATTACTTACTCTAAATTGGCGAGTTTGCACTTCCAAGGTGCCAAAGTTAAGTCAACGCCGATTACTGAAAACTTTGGTTTTGAAGAGTATCAACAACAGTATGGTGCACGTGCGGTACCGATGTTTGCGTTGGATGATCAGAAAAAGATCCATATCTTTACGACTGAGCGCGAGCTTAAACCAGCACCGGGTTGGGTTGTTATTGCAATGATCACACCGGAGAAAAATACGGATGAGGGAGGCGAGTAACGCCGAGGATGTGCGAGTTTGTCCCGATTGCGATCAGATCAATTGGGTTAGTGGCCGCACATCCATTCGTTGTAAGCGTTGTGGCCACCTTCTTGGTGGTCACCCGCTGAGTGCTCAACACACGCTTGCGCTGATCATCGCTGCACTTATTTTACTCATCCCCGCGACAGAAATGACCTTTGTTGGTTACCGTGTTTCCGGTCAAGGTCAGCAAATCACGCTCCTTGACAGTAGCTTGACGTTATCTGCCTTTCATGAACAGTGGTTAGCGATTGTGGTGCTTCTTTCGGTGGTGATTCTACCGGCGCTTTTTTTGCTTGCTTCTGGCGTCATCCTTATTTGGCATAATCGAACTCACTATAAAATGGGACGCTGGCTGGTGCGAGCGGTTAAGTACATTCGCGTTTGGATGATGGCCGATGTGTTTTTGATTGGTGCGCTGATCAGTTTTATAAAATTAGCGGGCTATGCCACGATCGACTTTGGTTTTGGCGTGATTGCGTTCGCTGGCTTCGTGACGTTGTTGATGATGGTGGTTGATCGTATGAAGCGTCATCCATTATGGCCTGCGGATGAACGGGCGGTTAATTACCGTGCCATCGTCGGTGAAAGTGCGCGACAACATCAGGTGGTGGGATGTCCGGTCTGTTATGCGGCGAACCCAGCGCATCAGACGACATGCTGGCGTTGTCACGAACCCCTTTGGACTGTTCAATTTCGGCGCACCTCGCTGACGTTCGCGTTGTTGCTTGCGGCAGCATTAATGCTTATTCCTGCTCAGGTGTTGCCCATTATGGAGACCGTGGCGCTGGGTTCGACACAACCTCAAACCATCGTAGGAGGCGTATTATCGTTGTGGCAAAGCGGCGATATACCGATTGCGATTATTGTATTTGTCGCGAGCCTGGTCATTCCAATCGCTAAAATCCTTATTTTGGCGACACTCGCTATCTTGGCACGACAGGATACTTCAAAGCGCCCTAAAAGCGCGCTATGGTTGTACCGTATAACCGACTGGATCGGGCGTTGGTCGATGATCGATATCTTTGTTGTCGCAGTACTTGTTGCTTTAGTAAGAAACGGCGCCTTGATGTCGGTTTACCCGGGACATGCCGCAATCGCTTTCGCCAGTACAGTCATACTCACCATGCTGGCTGCGATGAGCTTTGATACCCGACAATTTTGGGTAAGGAAATCAACTGAATGACACATTGGACACGCAAACTTGCTTCACCGATTTGGCTAGTACCGATTCTGGCTGCGTTTATTGCCGGCTGGATGGTGTGGCAAGAGCGTGATCAGAGCGGGCCGGAAATTACTGTCCAGATAAAGGACGCAGAAGGCCTGCAAGCAGGAAAAACAGCGGTGCGAGTGCGTAATGTTGATGTCGGTCAGGTCACTCAGATCACATTATCGGACAATTTTGAGGCCGCTGAATTACATATTGAAATGAACGCCGGCACAGCGGACATGTTAGTCGAGGACTCCCAGTTCTGGGTGGTCAAACCGCGTATCGGGCGGCGTGGCATCTCTGGCCTTAACACCTTGCTGTCGGGCGCTTATGTTCAGCTCGAACCGGGCGAGTCGTCGCAGTCGCGCAATCAGTTTACCGCGCTTGAGCAACCGCCAGTAACGGATGCGGATACGGACGGTAAACGTATTGTATTAGAGAGTGATAGTGCCGCTAATATTGTGGTGGGAGATAGCGTTCAATATCGTGGTGTTACCGTCGGTATTGTTGAACAAGTTGACTTCTCGGTCGAGGCGCGAGCAACGACCTACCATGTGCTCATTAAGTCCCCTTACGATGAGCTGCTAACCGAAAATACCCGTTTTTGGCTACAGCGCGGCGTTTCGTTCCGTTGGAAGCCGGATGGCGTGGATGTCTCCGTGGGATCGATAGAGTCGTTATTGGGGGCCGGCATCAGTTTTGGCGTACCTAATGGTCAGCCGTTAGGAAAACCGTTGCAAGCGATGGCTGTTTTTGAGCTGTTTGCGAGCGAGGAAGAAGCCGAACAACAAGGATACTCACGGGGTATTGATTACGTGTTGTTGTTGGATGAGTCTGTCGATGGTTTGGCGGTCGGCTCGCCGGTCATGTTCAAGGGCATTCGCGTGGGAACTGTGGTCGAAGTACCTTTTCGTTGGCAACCGGATGAGAACTCCGGTCAACCCTTACGTTTGATTCCCGTATTGATACGCTATGAGCCTGATCGTCTAGAGGGCTTGGTCGCTTCAACGGAATTAGAGCAATGGCGACAACATTTGCAGCACTTTTTCGAACAGGGTCTGCGCGCTTCGATTCGCGCCTCGAATATTTTGACCAATACGTTGTACGTGGACTTGCGTTTCTATCCAGATGAGGAAGCGGTAAAGCAAGACACCTTCGCGGGTTACCCTGTGATGCCGACGATAGTAAGCAACTTTAGTAGGCTCGAAGAGAAGCTCAATTCGATTTTGGATACCTTAAATAGTTTACCACTGAATCAAAGTGTTAATCAGTTTACTGAAGCGATGGCATCCACGGATGAAACCGCTGAAGAAATAAAAGTGCTCACCGAGCAATTGAAAAAGATTGTTGCGCAACCAGGTTGGGAAGCGCTACCGCAATCTTTAGCGCAGTCCGTTGAGCGGCTTAACAGTATCCTCGCTGATTTTGATGCCGGCTCAACAAACCGAGATCAGTTAGAGCGAACGCTACAAAATCTTGAGCGTATGTCACGAGACCTCCAGCCATTAGTCGAAACGCTTCGACGTAAGCCCAATGCATTATTGTTTAATACGGAAACAGAAAATGATCCAGAGCCTAAAGCAAAAGATTAATGTGCTATGCATTGCCGTCAGCACGGTGCTGCTTGTCTGCGCTTGCAGTGCGGTACCTGCCGATCAGGTAAAACACTATCGACTGCCTCATTTAAATCAGTCAAGCAACGGCTATTGCGATGCTCAATCGCGTCGTGTGCGTATTGACGCTGGCATTGGACAAGATGGTGTGATGGTTCAAAAATCAGATTTACTGATGGTGGAAGCTAAGAATAATCGTTGGTTAGGTGGCTTGGATTCGCAGTTACAGAATAGTTTGCAGCGGCGATTAACGGAGCAATGTGGGCAGACGCTGCAACTATCGCTCATGCAGTTTTACGGTAATAATCAGGGGGAAGCCGTGGTGGCTGGCTATTGGCATTACCGTGCTGAGTCGAACGATGTTTTGAGTGGTCACTTTGAACAACGAATTCCGCTCTCGAGCGACGGCTACGATGGCTTAGTGCGTGCACTTGATCGTGCATGGTTAGCCAGTTTGGACGAAATCGAGCAAGCCATTAATAACCAGTAACCATTGATATCGGCATCAATGGAATACGGCTGAAGTATATAGGCGTAGTTGCTATACTCCTGTTAGACATATCTGATAGGAGTGTATCTGTGCATCCAGCATTGAGTCGATTAGGGGTTCTCATTTTAGCTATGAACACGGTCGTGCTAACGGCCTGTAGTCCATCCTCTTCACGCACAGTCGCGCAAAATAATCCAATTGCGCAACTCGATTTAAAACAGTTACCCAATGCTGAATGGCGTTTAAGTCGTGCCGTGATTGAGGTAAGCTTCTGCCGCGATCGCACCAATGAGGCGTTATTGGCAAGCGAGTCAGAGCTTAATGGCTGGCGTTTAACGGGCGATATCAGTGCTTTTCCGCCTTACCGACAAGAAGGGTTAAACGCACTGAATGAAGTCATGGGTGAGCAACCCTTTATTCTGTATCAAATTGATGGTTCGGTGAGTGCCTCTCGCTATCGTTTAGCGATGCCAGCATCGAAATCCGCGGGAGCGGTGGCAGAGCAGGTGTTCCCTGCTGTTGCAACCTTAGCCGGATCCGAACGCGTGTGCTTAAGTGCAGTTGACGAAGGAGCGACGTATTAATGAGTCAAATTAAGCCAATGATTGAGAATGCGCTTAAAAGTGCATTTCGACCCAAGTTATTAGATGTTAAAGATGAGAGTTACATGCATGCAGCGGGTGCTGATGCACAGTCACACTTTAAAGTGACTATCGTAAGCGATGAATTTGAGGGTAAGCGACTGATTCAGCGTCATCGTTCAGTGAATCGCGTGTTGGCCGAGGTACTTGGGCAGATACATGCTTTGGCGTTGCATACGTACACCGAGAAAGAGTGGCAAGCGCAGGGGCAAGCGCCTGATTCTCCTCATTGTATGGGCGGAGGCGGTTCAGTTTAAGCAGGTAAGATATGTTCTTTATAGCAGAACCCGTACAATAGCGAAAAATTTAAATTAGGGAATCACTATGATCATTAAACCAAAAATTCGTGGATTTATTTGCACCAACGCACACCCGGTAGGCTGTGCAGAAAACGTTCATCGTCAAGTGGAGTTTGTTAAGCAACAAGGCTCAGTTGCTGGCGGCCCGAAAAATGTTTTGGTCGTGGGTTGCTCAACAGGATATGGGTTGGCATCACGAATCACCGCCGCTTTTGGCAGCGGTGCACATACGTTAGGTGTGTGTTTTGAGAAGGAGCCTACCGAAAAGCGTACGGGTACTGCGGGTTGGTATAACACGGCGGCGTTTCATCAAGAGGCTGAAAACGCCGGCCTGCAATACCACAGTATTAATGGCGACGCGTTTTCTGATGAAATCAAGCAAGAAACAATCGATTACATCAAGCAAAACATGGGCAAAATTGACCTGGTTGTTTACAGTTTGGCGTCGCCAAAACGTAAAGACCCAGAATCAGGTGAGGTGTACAGTTCGACACTGAAACCCGTAGGACAGGCTTATACCACCAAGACTTATCATACCGACAAAGATGAGGTGCATGATATTTCGCTCGAGCCGGCTAACGACGAAGAAATCGCCAACACCGTTAAAGTCATGGGTGGCGAGGACTGGGAACGTTGGATTAAACAATTGCATGATGCCGGTGTACTCGCCGAGGGTTGTCAAACCACCGCTTATACTTATATTGGCAAGAAATTAACGTGGCCGATTTATGGTCATGCCACTATTGGTCGAGCTAAAGAAGATTTAGACCGTGCCGCAGCAGCGCTTCGTGAGCAATACAGTGATATTGACCTGTCTGCCTATGTGTCTTCTTTAAAAGCGTTAGTGACGCAAGCAAGTTCCGCTATCCCTGTGATGCCCCTTTATATTTCGCTTATTTATCGCGTAATGAAAGAAGAGGGGACTCATGAAGGCTGTATTGAGCAGATTTATCGTTTGTTCACCGAAGGCTTGTATCAGGACAACCCAACCTTAGATGAGGCGGGGCGACTGTATATGAATGGTTACGAAACCAACGAAAAGACCCAAGCCAAAGTGGAAGCCTTGTGGGATCAGGTGACACAAGACAATTTCCATGAGCTGGCTGACTATGCGGGCTATCACCAAGACTTCCTGCGCCTGTTTGGCTTTGGTTTTGACAACGTCGATTACGACGCAGATGTAAATCCCAAAGTAAACTGGTAAGCGGAGTGTAAAAAGTGTTAAAATCCAGACGATAAGTGTGGATTACGTTTTCTAGTCACTGGTATCGGTTTTACTAGAAGTGAGCCCTTATCAGTAACTTATTGATTTCTCAGGTTTCCAGTTATTATAGCTGGTTGTGATGAATCTTCCCTAACGAGTAGTGCAAACGCATATGATTACGATCAAAAAAGGGCTGGATATCCCAATTAAGGGTGCTCCCCAGCAGCAACTATCCGACGGTAAGGCCGTGACGACGGTCGCTACCTTGGGTGAAGAGTATGTCGGTATGCGCCCGACCATGCACGTGAAAGTGGACGATCGTGTAAAAAAAGGTCAGGTGATTTTCGAAGATAAAAAGAATCCAGGCGTGAAATACACTGCCCCTGGCGCAGGTAAGGTGAAAGACATCCTTCGTGGTGCTCGCCGTGTGCTGCAGGCAGTTGTAGTTGAGCTTGATGGCGATGAGCAAGTGACCTTTGAGTCGTTTGACAGTGCCAAGCTTGATGGTTTGGGTCGCGAAAAAGTGCAAGAGATTCTAGTCGAATCGGGTCAATGGCCAGCATTGAGAACGCGCCCATTCAGCAAAGCACCTGCTTTAGACGCTGAAGCTACCGCAATCTTCATCAATGCAATGGACACCAATCCATTGTGTGGCGATCCGACTGTTTATATTAATGAGCATAAACAAGCATTCATCGATGGTTTGAAAGTGCTTTCAAACCTGACTGAAGGCAAATTGTTTGTGGTTAAAGCTGCCGATGCAGAAGTGGATATCGGCGACACTAACGCACAGTTAGAGTCGTTCAGTGGTCCACACCCAGCCGGATTGGTGGGTACTCATATGCATTTCTTGAACCCAGTCAGCTTGAAGCGTCCCGCTTGGCATATTGGTTATCAAGACGTGATTGCCTACGGTAAGCTGTTTACAACGGGTGAAATTTTCACCGAGCGCTTCGTTGCGTTAGCGGGTGAAGGTGTTAAAGAGCCTCGGTTGTTACGTACCCGTTTAGGTGCTGATATCGTTGAGTTAACAGACGGTGAGCTTGCCGGTGACAACAACCGCGTTATTTCCGGTTCTGTATTGAACGGTCACACAGCAGATGATGCGCATCGTTGGTTGGGTCGTTTCCACAATCAGGTGAGTGTTATTCCAGAGGGCAATCATAAAGAATTGTTCGGCTGGATCCGCCCTGGTTCAGATTTACACTCGGTCACGCGTGCTTATGCGGGCCACTTCAATCCGAAGAAGCTATTCAGCATGACCACTTCATTGAATGGGTCTGCGCGCTCAATGGTACCGATTGGTAACTACGAACGCGTGATGCCGCTGGATATCGTACCAACGCTATTATTGCGTGACTTATTATCAGGCGATACTGATGAAGGTCAGCAACTTGGCTGCTTGGAGCTGGATGAGGAAGATCTGGCATTGTGTACCTACGTATGCCCTGGAAAGTATGAATACGGACCAGTGTTGCGAGACTGTCTCACTAAGATTGAGAAAGAAGGCTAACCATGAGCTTGAAAGATACACTCGAGCGTATTGAGCCGCAATTTGAAAAAGGCGGCAAATACGAGAAGTGGTACGCGCTTTACGAAGCGGTAGCCACTATTCTTTATACACCAGGTACGGTGACTAAGTCGACGACTCACATTCGTGATCGTATCGACTTAAAACGCATCATGATCTTGGTATGGATGATGACATTCCCAGCGATGTTCTGGGGTATGTATAACGTGGGTAACCAAGCCGCGATGGCGTTGGCTGAAGGTTATCAATTAGGTGACGCATGGCAGGTGGGCTTATTCCACTTGTTGGGTGGCGACTTTGGCGGCGATGCTGGCTGGGGCACTAAGATGTGGTACGGCGCGTGCTGGTACCTACCTATCTATGCTGTTACCTTTATTGTTGGTGGCTTCTGGGAAGTACTATTTGCTTCTGTGCGTAAGCACGAAGTAAACGAAGGCTTCTTCGTCACCTCGGTACTGTTCTCGTTGATCCTGCCTGCGACCACGCCACTTTGGCAAGTTGCACTTGGTATCACCTTTGGTGTTGTCATTGGTAAGGAAATCTTCGGCGGTACGGGCCGTAACTTCTTGAACCCTGCGTTAACAGGTCGTGCATTCTTGTACTTTGCTTATCCAGCAAGTATGTCGGGCGACTCTATCTGGACAGCTGTTGATGGCTTCTCTGGTGCCACTAACCTAGGTAAAGCTGCGATGGGTCAAATCGACTACAGCAACACCGCTCTTTGGTGGGACGCTTTCTTAGGTAACATCCAAGGTTCAGTGGGCGAAGTCTCAACTCTGATGATTTTGATTGGTGGTCTTGCACTGATTTACTTCCGTATCGCCTCTTGGCGCATCGTCTCAGGCGTGTTCCTCGGTATGGTCGTATTCTCAAGCCTGCTTAACCTGATTGGTAGCGATACCAACCCAATGTTTGCAATGCAGTGGTACTGGCACTTAGTACTGGGTGGTTTTGCCTTTGGTATGATGTTTATGGCAACCGATCCGGTTTCAGCGTCATTTACGAATAAGGGTAAGTTTGCCTACGGTTTCTTGATTGGTTTCATGACCGTGATGATTCGTGTCGTCAACCCGGCGTTCCCTGAAGGCATCATGCTGGCAATCTTGTTCTCGAACGTCTTTGCACCATTGTTTGACTACTTCGTAGCACAAGCCAACATTAAACGGAGGTTAGCACGTAATGTCTAAGAAGAATGAAAGTTTAGGCAAAACGGTCGGTGTAGTGCTGGCGCTGTGTTTGGTTTGTTCTATCGTTGTATCAGGTGCGGCGATTGGTCTTAAACCAATGCAAGAGCGCAACGCTGCGCTAGCTATGCAGGAAAACATCCTTGATGCAGCCGGTATTCTAGAAAAAGGTATGGATGTGCCAGCTGTTTATAAAGAGCGCATTCAACCACTGGTTGTGAGTCTGAAAGACTATCAAGTCATGCAGGATGTTAACCCATCAGACTTTGATAACCGTAAAGCGGCGGGCGACCCTGAGCGTAGCACTAAACTACCAAAATCAGATGACCCTGCTGGCTTGGGTACGCGCGAAAATATGACCGAAGTTTACCTTATCAAAGACGGCAACGGTGGCACTAATGGTGCCGTGTTACATATCCGTGGCCAAGGTCTTTGGGGTACTATATACGGCTTAATCGCGCTTGAAGACGACTTTAATACAGTTAAAGGCGTTAAATTTTATGAGCACTCGGAAACACCTGGTCTCGGTGGTGAAATCACCAACCCGGCTTGGGTTAAAACTTGGCAAGGTAAAGAGCTCTATGGCGATGACGGTCAAGTCCAATTCGACTTGGTGAAGGGCGGCGCTTCAGGCGAACACGAAGTCGACGCGCTGTCGGGTGCAACGTTAACCAGTAACGGTGTAGACGCACTGATTCAATTTTGGATGGGCGACGACGCCTACGGTCCGTTACTCGACAAATTGCGCAAAGGAGAGCTGACCAATGGCTAATGCAAAAGAAGTGAAGTCCGTACTCTTTGGACCGATATTTGCAAACAACCCAATTGCGTTACAGATCTTAGGTATCTGTTCAGCATTGGCGGTCACATCAAAAATGAGCAATACACTGGTTATGTGTATTGCTTTGACCGCAGTTGTTGCGTTTTCAAACTTTTTTATCTCGATTATCCGAAACCACATCCCTTCGAGCGTACGTATCATCGTTCAGATGACCATCATCGCGAGTTTGGTTATCGTGGTTGACCAAGTGCTGCGTGCTTACGCATACGAAATCTCGCGCGAGCTTTCGGTATTTGTTGGCTTGATTATTACCAACTGTATCGTTATGGGTCGCGCCGAAGCGTATGCAATGAAAAGCAGTCCAGGCATGTCGTTCTTAGATGGTATCGGCAATGGCTTAGGCTATTCATTAGTATTGCTCGTCGTTGGTTTTGTGCGTGAACTATTTGGTTCAGGTAGCCTGTTTGATGTGCAGATCTTACCTTTGGTTTCAGAAGGCGGTTGGTATGAGCCTGTGGGCTTGTTGTTAATGCCACCGAGCGCGTTCTTTATCATTGGCGGATTTATCTGGGTACTGCGTACCTTCCGCACTGAACAAGTCGAACCTAAGGAGTAAGCACAATGGAACAGTATATTAACCTGTTTATTCGTGCCGTATTCATTGAGAACTTGGCACTGTCATTCTTCTTAGGTATGTGTACCTTTTTGGCGGTATCTAAGAAAGTTAAAACGGCTTTTGGTCTGGGTGTAGCGGTTATTGTTGTATTGGGTATTTCGGTACCTGCTAACAATCTCATCTATCACAACATTCTTGCACCTGGCGCGTTGGGCTGGGCAGGATTTCCTGATGCAGACCTAAGCTTCTTGCGTTTCTTGACCTTTATCGGTGTTATTGCAGCGATTGTTCAGATTCTTGAAATGGCGTTGGACAAATTTGTGCCTGCACTTTACAACGCGCTCGGTATTTTCTTGCCGCTGATCACGGTGAACTGTGCCATCTTTGGTGGCGTATCGTTCATGGTAGAGCGTGATTATAACTTCGGTGAATCGGTTGTTTACGGCATCGGAAGTGGCGTGGGCTGGGCACTTGCAATTGTTGCTTTGGCCGCAGTGCGTGAGAAACTGAAATACGCCGATGTGCCTGATGGCCTACGTGGTCTCGGTGCAACGTTTATGTCAGTGGGTCTGATTGGTTTGGGCTTTATGTCGTTTTCCGGCGTATCTCTATAACCAGTGTGTTGAATCGATAAAAGTTAAAGGTACGAATCGATGGATATTCAACTGATTTCACTCAGTGTAGCGATGTTCACCATCATCGTACTAATTTTGGTCGCGATTATTATGTTTGCGAAATCAAAATTGGTACCTCAGGGTGATGTGGAAATCCTGATTAACGACGACGAAGACAAGAAAATCGTGACCCAGCCTGGCACTAAATTGTTGGGCGCACTCGCCAATGCTGGCATCTTCGTTTCGTCTGCGTGTGGTGGTGGTGGTTCATGTGGCCAGTGTCGCGTAACCATTAAAGACGGCGGTGGCGATATTCTACCGACCGAGCTCGACCACATTACTAAGAAAGAAGCGCGTGAAGGCGTGCGCTTGTCTTGCCAAGTCAATGTTAAGCAAGACATGAAAATTGAATTGCCAGAAGAAGTCTTTGGTATTCGTAAATGGGACTGTGTTGTTAAATCAAATGATAACGTGGCGACCTTTATTAAAGAGTTCGTTGTACAGTTGCCAGAAGGCGAAGAAGTACCGTTCCGTGCCGGTGGTTATATTCAAATCGAATGCCCGCCGCACCACGTGAAGTATAAAGACTTTGATATCGGTCCAGAATACCGTGGCGATTGGGAACGCTTTGGCTTCTTAGATGTTGAGTCTAAAGTCGACGAAGAAGTGGTACGTGCATACTCCATGGCGAACTACCCTGACGAGAAGGGTATCATCATGCTGAACGTACGTTGCGCTACACCGCCACCGAACGATTTGAGCTTGCCAGCAGGTAAGATGTCTTCATACATCTTTAGCTTGAAGCCAGGTGATAAAGTGACAATTTCAGGACCGTTTGGTGAGTTCTTCGCGAAGGAAACTGAAGCGGAAATGGTCTTCGTTGGTGGTGGTGCAGGTATGGCGCCGATGCGTTCGCATATCTTTGACCAACTGCGTCGCTTGAACACCGATCGTAAGATCTCGTTCTGGTACGGTGCACGTTCTAAACGTGAGATGTTCTACACCGAAGACTTTGACATGCTAGAAGAAGAAAATGACAACTTCGAATGGCACGTTGCATTGTCGGATCCGCAGCCTGAGGACGATTGGGATGGCGACACAGGCTTTATCCACAACGTTCTATATGAGCGCTATCTGAAAGATCATGATGCGCCAGAAGACTGTGAATTCTACATGTGTGGTCCACCAGTGATGAACGCTGCGGTCATCAACATGCTCAAAGAGTTGGGCGTCGAAGATGAAAACATTATGTTGGATGATTTCGGTGGCTAATTAATGAACGTTTCTACAGTGAAACATGCATTAGCAAGCAAACTGTGGCTAGCCCTTTTGGGGCTAGCCTTTTTGGTTTCTTGCTCTGATGCGCCGCGTGTTATCAAAATGCAGGGCGCGACCATGGGAACCAGCTATCACATTACTGTGTTTAGTAAGGATCCTCGCTATGGTAAAGAAGAGATTCAGCGTCGTGTGGATACGGTGTTGGAGCAGGTCAATGCTCAGATGTCGACTTATGATCCTACATCAGAGTTGTCGCTATTTAACCAGCACCAGTCGACTGACCCTGTTGTGATTTCTCGCGCGCTGGAAAAAGTCGTTTCTCGCGCCATTGAGATTGCCGATGAAACGGATGGAGTGCTTGATGTAACTGTCGGACCTTTGGTGAACCTGTGGGGGTTCGGTCCGCAGAATCGTCCCGAGCAAACGCCAACAGCGGCACAGCTGGAACAAATCGAAGCTTATGTGGGCTATAAAAAACTCGCGATTGAGAACCATCAGTTGAGTAAGTCGCATCCTAAGGTTTATGTCGACTTATCGACTATTGCCAAAGGCTACGGCGTTGATAGGGTCGCGAGTTTGCTAGAAGACCTTGGGATCAGTCAGTACCTGGTTGAAATCGGTGGCGAAATCGTCGCTTCGGGTGGTAAGCCTGATAATGAGCCTTGGCGCCTCGCAATAGAAAAACCGGTTTCTACGGAACGTGCGGTGCAAGAAGTTGTCTCATTTAAAGAGGGCGCGTTAGCTACCTCCGGTGACTACCGAAATTTTTATGTTGAAGATGGACGTCGGTACTCGCATATTATTGACCCAAGAACTGGCGAGCCGATTCAACATAAACTGGTTTCAGTGAGCGTTTATGCTGATGATTGTATGTCTGCAGACGCCTATGCGACCGCACTTATGGTCATGGGACCCGAGCGCGCCAAAGCGTTTGCTCAGCAACATAAGCTGGCGGTGATGCTCGTATTTAAAACCGATGACGGTTTTCAGGAGTTTGTCAGTCCACAGTTTGAGCCTTTGCTGCAAAAAACGCATTAAGGACTGAGAAGGAGTACTCATGCAAACATTTTTACTTGTATTTGTTCTATTTGTGGTTGTCGTATTGGCAATGGCAGTCGGTTATATCATGCAGAAGAAGTCCATTTCGGGAAGTTGTGGTGGTATCGGCGCACTCGGGATGGAGAAAGCCTGCGACTGTGACGAACCGTGCGATAAGCGAAAAGATCGTATGCGTAAAGAAGCGCAATGGAAAGAAAACGAAATTCGTTGACCCTCAACAGTTATATCGTTATAACATTATGTGATTAGGGGCGCGGCAAGCGCCCTTGTTGTTTCGAAGGAGGGCTCTCAGTGAAACCGTTTGCACTAAATAGCGACAGTAAAGAAATTTATCTCGATTGCAATGCCACCACTCCTGTACTTCCGCAAATTGCGGATGCGGTGTCGCATACGATGGAGACGATATTTGGCAACCCCAGCAGCAGCCATGTGACCGGCCTCAAAGCGCGCTATATCCTCGATACAACTCGTCAGCTTGCCCGTAGTGTCGTCGGCGCGTCTTCTGGTAAACTGATTTTTACGAGTGGTGCAACAGAGGGTATTCAAACGGCCGTCGTATCGGCGATTCGAGCGGCTGTCGATAACCCACAATCGCCACGTCGTTACCTCCTGTATGGCGCTACCGAACATAAAGCCGTGCCGCAGGCGCTGCAACATTGGAACCAGTTGCTCGGTCTTAATGCCGAGCTGAAAGCGATACCTGTGAATGAGCAGGGTATTCTTGACCATGAATTTATTGCGGAACATGTTGGACAGGCTGCAATGATATGCACCATGGCGGCTAATAATGAAACCGGTGTAAAGCAGGATCTGAGCGCACTTGAGCAGACTATTCGAACTCATGCGCCCGAAGTTCCTTGGATGGTCGATTGCGTACAGGCGCTCGGTAAGTTACCCCTTGCGCTCGACGATATCTCGATAGACTATGCACCATTTAGCGGACATAAACTGTATGGCCCTAAAGGTATCGGTTTCATGGCGGTGCGCGAAAGTGCGCCGTTTACACCGCTTATTATCGGTGGTGGTCAGGAGTCAGGTTATCGCTCGGGTACAGAAAACTTGCCTGGTATCGCGGCGCTTCATGCACTGTTTGAATTGATGCTGGACCCGACGCAAACCACGTTTGTTGATCCGACAACGCTGGAGCACTATCGAGAGCAATTAGCGCGTACTTTGCGACGAGCTTTCCCGAGTATCGTATTTAACCATGACTTTTCGGTGTCGGTACCGACAACCCTTAATTTTTCGGTAAAAGGTGTGTCATCTAAAGATATTATGGATGTCTTGGATGCCAGCCATATCCGAGTGAGCTCTGGCTCCGCGTGTAGCTCGAAAGTGACGCGCAGTTTTGTGTTAGATGCGATGGGCTTAAGTGATTGGCAGAGTGAGTCTGCGATTCGCATGTCATTTGGCCCAGCGACAACTCAAGCAACCGTTGATAAGGCGTGTGAGCGTATTCAATTGGTTGCTCAAGCGCTTCAACAATCTTGTTTGATCGTGGCTGATACTAATAATGATCACGATGCGCAATTGGACGGTGTGGTTCAATTGAAGTATGACGATCATTGTTGTTATGTATTGATTGATCGAGAAGCCCGAGAAGTGGCTATTATTGATCCGCATCCCGCCTTAGCGGGCCGGTTAGAAAACCTTGTACGGTGTCAGAACTATGATGTACAAGGTGTATTGGTTAGCTCTGATGACAGCGATGTTCAACAAGCAGCATCGATGCTCCGGGCGATGTTGATCGGTGCTGAGCCGAACACCGATATGTGGGGTTGGCCTGAACATGCCATTGCAGGATGCGACGCGGTGCCGGCGGAGTGTGACTGCGGTGTTCAGGGTTGCTTGTCGGTCGGTCAACGACGTTTATTTAAACTCGGTGATGAATTGCCGACATTTTTACTGAGTGAGCCCGTCAAAGCCGCTGAGAGTTTGCGTGTTGATTTTGCGTTCTTAGGTGGACATCAAGCTATCCGTGATATTCAGCATTGTATTAGCGATACGACTTTGGTGTGTCCGCGCAAAGATGGCGAGCATCAATTGGTGTTAGCAAAGTCAATGCAAAGCGGTGCGGCGAGTATAGTAGAGGATACCCAAGCGTTATGGGAACGAGATGACATCACGATTATTGATGTACGTGAACGGCAAGAGCACGTTGTCGATGACTTACCGGCGCACGCGAGCGTCGTTAATGTTCCACTCACCGAAGCGATTCAGTTTATTCATGAGCATCCGCAGCTAAAATCGTCGCCTTTAGTGTGTGTTTGCCGCTCAGGTCAGCGCAGCGGCGTGATGGCCGATGCGCTTACGCGATTAGGTTTTACTAAGGTACAACATTTGTCGGGGGGGCTTGCGCTGGCTTCCACACCAGTTTAGCAATGTAGCCTTCTTTACCCGCGAGCCAACATGCGGCATCACCGTGACACTGGATGTTCCAAATGTTGGCATCGCTGAGTTTATGCCATGTTTTACTTTGTAGATGAAATGCGGCAGCGCCCGAGGGGTTTGATGTGAGTAACCACTCTCCGTTATGGTCGACCTTATCAAGGCTGTATAACGTCCCGTCTAACGGCGGCTCTGGTAAAGCAGTAAACTTTCCTGACTGATAATGCCACAAGCGAGGCTGGTCATTTTGCTCTGCTTGCAGATGCCCACCAGCGATATAAAAGTTATCTTTACTTTCGGGATATACTGCAAAAATGCCAGCGCCAGGTCCTGATTGCATCGGCGTCTCGATAACATCAAAACGAATACCAAAACGGGCTTTAATGAGCACTCTTGCCACATCGGCATTGCCCGTCCCGATCATCCAAGTATCGTTGTGATAACGCACACAACTGCCGCTTGAGGCAAAGCCACCCTCGTTACTTTGCGGTTTTGCGCTCACTGCGCTGTTGGTTTTGATCCAGTTGCGGCCACTTGGACTGCGTACCATCCGCCATTCATCTCCTACGCTGTCCCCGGTAACCCAAGCTTCGCCCTGCGGTGAAATAGCCATGCAGTTTAAAAATGTATCGTTAGCGGCACCATAACGTAGGCGCCAATCGGCACCACCATTTTCCGTGAAGTAGATACGCGACTGACCATTGTCACCGATGCTGAGCGCGTAAGCACGTCGGTCGTCGATGGCTTCAATATCACGAAACTGCAAATCGCCGGGGCCCGGTTGTGAGTAGTCCCAACTGAAGCCCGCATCAGTTGAACGGGCGACACGGCCATCGACTCCGGATACCCAAATCGTGTTGCGACTTATCGGGCTGATGCCTATCCATTGTTGCGATTCAATCGATGTGACGACTTCAACTTTGGGCGGCTCCGGCGCATTAGACTGCGCGAAAACGGTCGTAGTAACAAAGGCGAAGGGCAACATTGATTTCTTGGCTATCGAAGCAATCATACTAACCTCAGGTTGCATTACTGTGCGTCAAAGCACAGATTATTCTCATTTTTACTATCATCGCCCATGAGATACAAATAAGTTGGCATAATATCTAACGCTGTCTTTAACGTTTTTGGATCTTCAGCCGGATACGCTTTAGAGCGCATCTTTGTACGGGTCGCTCCGGGATTTATGACGTTGGTGCGTACCGATGTGGTTTCATATTCATCCGCTATCACCTGTGCTAAGCCTTCAGTCGCAAACTTTGATACCGCATAGCTGCCCCAATAAGCGCGACCTTTACGACCTACACCCGATGACGTAAATACCACTGACGCAAATGGTGCTTTTTCTAATACCGGCATTAACGCCTGAGTCATTAGCATTGGGCCGGTGACATTGATTTGCAGCGCGTCATTCCAATCGTTTTCGTCAATATGAGTAAAGGGTGACAGAATCGAAAGAATACCTGCGTTGTGCAACACGCCGTCGAGATGGCCAAACTGCTGTTCGATGGTAGACGCCATGTCTTTATAGTGCTGTGCGGTAGCTCCTTTCAAATCGAGCGGCACAATCGCGGCCTGCGCATAACCGGCGGCTTCAATTTCGTCATAGACAGCTTCAAGCTTGGCGGTGGTGCGGCCTAGTAGAATGACAGTCGCCCCATGTTGGGCAAAACTTAATGCGGCCTGGCGACCAATACCTTCACCTGCACCTGTGACCAATATCGTTTTGTTCGCCAGTAGATCAGCCGGCGCCTGATAGTCGTGTACCGTTTTGATTTGCATATTTACTTGATTCCATTGGACTGTTTGTAGATCGTTAAGCTATTGTACGTATATTCGAGTAACTTCTCAGCAAACGAATAGAATTTCTGGAAAAAACCTTTCATATTGATTCATACAGGTGTATAAAAATCGTTAAGCTGAAAGCGAATAACAATAATGCAAAAAAGGACTGGGGAATCCACATGAAAAAATTATTACTCCCATTGGCGATAGGCAGTGCCTTAGCACTTGTCGGCTGTGGTAGCGGTGACAGTGCACCGGTTTCTGAACAAGAAGTCAGTGTCGCAGCGACGCGTGTCGCTTTTGATCCGTCTAACAGTGTTATCCCTGTACCAACAAATATCCTATTGAGTGGTACAGTTGACGGCACCTTGAACATTCCAGTTGCCGATCCATCCGACATCAGTAATCCGCAAGTTGCTTTAAATGGTCTCGATGGTTGGGGCACTCACTCAACACTCACGTTTGATTTTTCTTTGCCGGTTGACGAAAACGGCGATTCTGTCACTGTGACGCCTGCTAGTTTGGAAGCGCAGGGTTCCATTCGTATTTTTGAAACGGTGCAGGGTGGAAGCGCAGTATCAGAAGCTTGTGCGGCGGCAAGCCCTGCGGCGGCATGTGCCGTTGTTGGAGAGCTTGAACACGGCACCGACTTTACCGTAAAAGCCGTTGATAGCAATACCGTGGCTATTGTTCCATTGCGTCCACTGAAGCCTAAAACCGGTTACATTGTCGCGTTAACAAATAATATCCAAGATTCTTTAGGTCGTGATGTAAAAGCCTCACAGACCTATACGCTGATGAAGCGTAATGCTGACGAGAACCCGGTGTCTGGTGATGCGTCGGCAGTGTCACTGCAACGTCTGATCAATAGCTATGAAGGCGCGCTTGGTCAATATGGTGTCGATACCGACGGCGTTATTTATACGTCGAACTTCACCACTCAATCCGTTGGGGACGTGCTAAACGTCACTAAACAGTTGCTTGCACAACAAATCGCAGCACAGAATCCACCTGCGTTGGTTGCGCAAAATCAGGGCGTTTCGCTTGCTCAGGTATTGCAAGGGAACGGTGTGACTGATCCGCAAACCCTACAAATTGCTGCAGCTGCGCGCGTTTACGGTGGTCAGGTTACATTACCTTACTACTCGCCACTGCCTTCTCAATCGAATCCTCAGGCACCCGTTAATGGACGCTGGCGCGCGCAGTGCGATAGCCCCGCTTCAATTTTAGGTGCGATTCAACAGGGTGTGATTGACCCCGCTGGTGCGGGTATTCCAGCCGGCGCTATTGAAGATCCCAGTTTGTTGTTGCCACCCAACGCTTGCTTTGATTTCCCTGGGGTTGATGAAGAGCGCCACTTAACTAAGTTTAACCCCGTACCAGAAAAGCAGGATGATGTTGATGTACCGGCATTTGTGACTATTCCAGACCTCGCCGTTGTTAATCAAATTCGTCAGGCACGCGGTATGCCAACGCTTGATGGGGTGCCAGCGGGCGGCTGGCCTGTGGTCATCTTCCAACACGGTATTACAGGTAATAAGTCGAACGCAGCGGGTATCGCCGGTTCGCTAGCTGCTGCCGGTTTCGCGACGGTAGCGATTGATCATCCGTTACATGGTGACCGTGGCTTTGATTTGAACAATGATGGTACCGATGAAATCAATGCATCGGACAACGTGACTGCGTACATGAATCTGTCTAACTTATTAGCGGCTCGTGACAACGTTCGTCAGTCGATTGCTGATTTGATGGGTCTTCGTGTCAGCTTGAATTATTTCCAAGCAAGCGATGGCGCGCAGATAAACGGTCAAAAAGTGTTCTTCGTTGGTCACTCGCTAGGTGCTATCGCTGGTGTTGGCTTTACGGGTATCACTAATACACCGTTCCCTGAACAGTCGCCTCTCAGCGCACTGAATGGTCAATTTGCTGTACAAGCCACCTCACTGGCTATGCCAGGTGGCAGTGTTGCTAACTTCTTGCTTGCATCTCCGGCGTTTGAGAAAACAATTAAGAGCCAGTTGCTTTACTCAGGTAGCGAAGAGTTTGCCGCTGCGGTAAACGCTCAAGCAGAGCAGGCGGGTATTATTCCTGGCGGCGAAGGCTTCGACGCATTATTAGCGCAAGTTTATGATGGCTTTATTGCGCAAGCCTCTGAAGCTCAATTGGCGCAGATTAACTCAACCTTTGAACAGTTTGCTTTTGCAGCGCAGTCGGTATTGGATTCTGCAGATCCGGTCAACTACTCAGCAGCGGTTGTCGCGAATGACTCACCTGTTCACCTGATTGAGGCGGTCGGTGATAGCGTAATTCCGAATAATGTAGCTGGTAAGCCGTTAGCAGGTACTGAGCCACTGATTCGTTTGATGGGCTTGCCGAGTGTATCAGCGACAGTGACTTCAAGCGATGGAACGCCTGTATCCGGCGCGGTTCGTTTCCCAGAGGCGACTCATGGTTCAATTGTTGACCCATCTGCTTCACCTGCTTCAACGCAAGAAATGCAAACGCAGATCTTTAGCTGGTTTGGTTCGGGAATGTTACAACTTCCTGTAACCAACGAAGAAGTGGTACAGTAAGCGACTGGTAATGAGTCGACTAAACTGAACGCAGACATTTGCGTATAATAAAGGCCAGCAACTTTGCTGGCCTTTTGTTTTGGAAATAGGAGAAGTTATGGAGTTTCTCGCCGATATTGGTGGCTTTATTATAAAAGCAGGTGTCATCGTTGTCGCACTTGTAATTATTTTAGGTGTTGTGGCACAGACTGCACAAAAGCAAAAGCGCGGTAAGGGTGAGCTTGATGTCACTGACGTGTCGAAAGAACTTAATGAAATGCGAGATAGCTTGCGTATTGAGCTTCTTGACGGTAAGGCGCAGAAAAAAGCACAAAAGGCGCTGAAGAAGGCCCGTAAAGGCGAGCACAGTCCGCAGTCAAAACTGTTTGTTATTGACTTTAAAGGCTCGGTTGATGCCAAAGAAGTTGATAGCCTCAAGCGTGAAGTAAATGCGATCGTTAGTATCGCGACTGATCAGGATGAAGTGCTTGTTCGCTTAGAGAGCGGTGGTGGTGTTGTCCACGGCTACGGTTTGGGGGCTGCACAGCTACAACGACTGATTGACCATGGTTTAAAGGTGACTATCGCGGTTGATAAAGTCGCTGCTAGCGGTGGTTATATGATGGCCTGTGTGGGCAATAACATTCTATCGGCGCCGTTTGCGTTCATCGGTTCGATTGGTGTAGTTGCGCAACTACCGAATGTTAACAAGTGGCTTAAAAATCATGATATCGACATTGAGCAGATCACGGCTGGTGAATATAAGCGAACATTAACGGTACTGGGTGAGAACACCGAAGAAGGACGTCGTAAATTCAAGCAAGACTTGGAGTCGATCCATCACCAGTTCAAAGAGCATGTCCAGCGTCACCGTCCTGAATTAGATATAGAAAAAGTGGCCACGGGAGAAGTTTGGACAGGTACTGAAGCGCTTGAATTGGGTCTGGTTGATGAAGTGATTACCAGCGATGCGTGGATGTTGAAGCAATTGGACACACACCGTATTCTTAAAGTGGAATACAGTATTAAGAAACCGCTCAGCGAACGTTTTGCAAAAGGCGCCGCGACGTTGGTCAATACGCTGAAATCTTCGTTTACACGCAGCGACGTGTAACCACTCGGCAGTTGCTGTGCGTTTAACGCATGGCAACTACCCCTTGATTTGCTTTTCTGCTAGGCTATGGCGGTTTTTTTAGTCCGATAGACAACAAAAAGGACGCTTATGAGCGATAATAAAAAATTAAGTCTGACGACCCGCATTGTCATCGGTATGGTGGCAGGTATCGTGCTGGGTATGGCGCTACGCTATTTTGCAGGTGATTCGGCATGGGTCGATAGTTATTTGACCAATGGTTTGTTTAATGTCATTGGTCAAATATTTATCACATCATTGAAGATGCTAGTGGTACCACTTGTGTTGGTGTCCTTGGTAGTGGGCACGTGCTCGTTAAGTGATCCAAGCAAATTGGGACGTTTAGGCGGTAAAGCGGTCGGTATGTATTTAATAACCACCGCTATTGCGATTTCGATTGCTATTTTCTCGGCGATTTTGATTCAACCCGGTAGTGGTGTCGAACGTGCAAGTGACGCGACCTTTGAGCCCTCTGAGGCGCCTTCGTTGTCGCAAGTGATTATTGATCTATTCCCGGATAACCCAATTACTGCGATGGCAGAAGGCAATATGCTGCAGATTATCGTGTTTGCCTTATTACTGGGTATCGCGATGGCATTGGTAGGGAAGCCTGGGGAGCGCATCAAGGGACTGTTTGAGGACTTTAATGAAGTCATCATGAAGCTAGTGGTGATTTTGATGAGCATTGCGCCTTATGGTGTTTTCGCTTTGATGGCTAAGCTCTTCACCGAAACCGGACTGGGCATGATATCCAGTCTGGCGAAGTACTTCTTCTTAGTGCTCATCGTGCTACTGATTCATGGGTTTATTATTCATCCATTCTTATTAGGCGTGCTGGCGCGTGTTAAACCGGGCATCTTTATTCGGAAAATGCGTGATGCACAACTCTTTGGTTTTAGCACTGCCAGTAGTAATGCAACCATGCCGATTACGCTTGAAACCGTGACTAAGCGTTTAGGCGTGAGTAACTCTGTCGGTTCGTTTACCGTGCCGCTTGGAGCAACCATTAATATGGATGGCACTGCCATCATGCAGGGCGTGGCGACGGTATTCATCGCCCAAGTGTATGGACTGGATCTGTCAGTCGCTGATTATCTCATGGTGATTCTCACCGCAACACTCGCATCGGTGGGTACGGCGGGGGTGCCTGGGGTCGGCTTAATCATGCTCGCGATGGTTTTACAGCAGGTGGGTCTGCCCGTCGAGGGGATCGGCTTAATCATCGGTGTTGACCGGTTATTGGATATGACTCGTACCGCAGTCAATGTGACCGGCGATGCCATGGTCAGTTGTGTGGTTGCTAAGTCGGAAGGCGACTTCGACGAAGAAGTCTTCTACGACAAAGAAGCTGGCAAAAAATTGGAAGAACTGTAGGTCGCGCCTTAGGCGCGACAATCCGGTTCATTTGAATCGATTAAACGGGCATACCACTATGAAACTTAAAGTCGCCATCCGGCGACTTTATTAATTCCGCCTCAATATTTGCGAAGAAAGCAATTCGCTCACTGATATCCTCTCCGGCAATTTGCTGTGCCAAGGTTAGATAGTCTTGATAATGACGTGCTTCAGAACGCAACAGTGAAATATAGAACTGCCCTAAGCGCTCGTCTACGTGGGGTGCGATGGCGGCAAAGCGCTCGCAGGAACGCGCTTCGATGTAGGCACCACAAATTAACTTATCGATCAGTGCGGCAGGTTCGTATGTCCGTACGTGTGTCAGCAGGCCACGCGCATAACGACTCGAAGTAAGCTTGTCGTATTCGATGCCCAGTTCCTGTGTTATCTCCAATACTTGGTAAAAATGATGCAACTCCTCCTTGATCAACATGACCATTTTGTCGATCAACTCCTGACTGTATGGACGGTCTGATTTTGGCACCATACGCTTATTGAGTTTGTTATGGTCAGCCAGTGCTCGCCAGTCACCTACAAGACGATAGGTGTAGTCTTCATAAGGTTTAAGCCATGCCAATAGCGCTTGACCACTGGCTTCATCAACCGCGTAGCGGCGGATCAACAACATGGCACTTTGGGCCGCTTTCAACTCGCACACCATGTGATCACGCAGTAGCACAGGGAGTTGTTCAGGAGCCTTTGCTTTTTCTATCCATGCTTGCGGTGTGGCGCAAGGCAGGAAAGCGTGAATCGGTTCGAGTAACTGGGCAATATCGGGACTCATGTGAGACATGTTAAAGGCTATACTTCGTTTCTAAATAAAGGGATATTTTACGTGCTTACGAGGAAAACGAAAACCTCAACTTGAGCTGGATCGGGTTTTGTTAAGAAAACGTATTAAAAAATATCAGTGCGATCTTGACAGTATGAGAAATGTTCTTGATATTAGTGTAAAGCGTTGAATTTTTAGCCATATCAGACGGTCTTATAAGTGGCCTTAACAATGAAAAGTTAGCCGACAATAACAACAAGGTATGGTGCGTTTTCGAGGCCAACGCCTTAACACAAGGGGAAGCGATTATGTTACTTAATCATATTTGGGGCTTGTATGCTCACCCAATGGAAGAGTGGAAAACAATCGATGCACGTCATGAGAGCTTGAGTCACTCATTCACACACTTATTGTTTGTTGCACTACTGCCGTGCTTAGCAGCTTATTATTCCTCAGTCCACGTGGGATGGAGTATCGGTGCACGCGAGTCGATATCACTGACGCAAAGCAGCGGTGTGATGCTCGCTGTCGCGATGTATGTTGGCATTCTCGCAGCAGCGTTTGCATTAGCTTATTTAGTCTTTTGGATGGCAAAAACCTTTGGTGCGGATCCGAGCTTTACGCAGTCGCTTGAGCTCGCCGCGTATACGGCGACACCCGTCATTATGTCCGGTGTTGCCGCGCTTTATCCAGAGCTATGGTTCGTTTCGTTGGTCTTTTTGGCGGGCGTGGGCTATTCGGTATATCTTTTGTATGCGGGCATTCCCGTTCTCATGCATATTCCTGAAGAACGCGGCTTTCTATACGCAAGTTCGGTTGTAACCGCCGGTCTTATCTTAATGGTCATTTTGATGGTTGCAACGGCGATTCTTTGGACTAATGGCTTTGGTCCTCGCTTTATGTCTTGATGGCGATGCGACGGAAGCGTTGAATCATAAAAAAAGAGCCTGCGGGCTCTTTTTTTATTCCATATAAATACCGACGTACGTGTTTTGTTGCTGAATTTTTTGTGCGTCGTACCAGTCGCCCAGCACAATACGTTTGGCAGGACGTTCGGGTGCGAGTTCAAAACAGTGTATTGCCGCGCGGTGTGTATGACCATGAATAAGCTGTTGAACTTGGTGATTATTCATCGCCTTAACGACAGCAGCGTGCTGAGCATCCATCTGCTGTAAACGTTGATGGGACAGCGCTCGTTGAGTCCCCGAATTGGCGCGCAGTTTCTTGGCAATACTCATGCGCGTTTTAAGCGGTAAACGTGCCAGTAAAAATCGCGTGATAGGGTGTTGAATGACGGCGCGGTAGCGTAAGTAGCTTTGATCCGCCGTACAGAGCGTGTCACCGTGCATCAACAAAGTGCGTACACCATTGAGCTCGATAACCGTTTCATCTTTGAGCAGCGTCAGTCCCACTTCCCGTGCGAATTTTTTACCCAGCATAAAATCGCGGTTGCCGGGCATAAAATACACTTGCACACCGTGGTCTACCAGTTGTTTGAGTAACGACTTAATGTGCACAGCAAACTCACTGGGGTCGTCGTCACCTAACCAAGCCTCAAACAGATCACCGAGGATATAGAGCTTATCTAGACAGGCATTGCGCTCACAAAAAGCCTCGAACGCCGCGGTGATATCCGGGCGTTCAGGGCTCAAATGAAGGTCAGCAATAAACGCTGTGGTCATGCGTCCTCTTGGACGGTAACGCTTGTAATAACGACGTCTTCAACTGGAACGTCGGCGTGGAAGCCAGCCGTTGAAGTTTTGACACCTTTGATATTGTTAACTACGTCCATGCCTTCAACCACTTCAGCAAATACACAATAACCAAAGCCGTTAGGTGTTTCGTTTTGGAAATTAAGGAAGTGGTTGTCGTTCACATTGATAAAGAACTGTGACGAGGCTGAATGTGGAGCCGGGGTGCGTGCCATAGCGACCGTACCAGTCAGGTTCGGCTTTGCTGTTTTGGCTTCGTTTTCGATAGTGCCACGGGTGTCTTTTTGTGACATGCCGGGCTCAAAACCGCCACCTTGCACCATGAAGTTATCGATAACACGATGAAATAGCGTGTTTTCATAAAAACCGTCGCGTGCATACTGAAGAAAGTTTTCGACCGTTTTAGGAGCGGTCTCAGTGTGCATGGCTAAGGTGATGTCACCATAATTGGTATGTAAAACAACCTGCATTTTGGGTTCCTTAATACTACGACTAATCGGTCGCTAGTGTACCAGAGCCGACCGTTCAGTGGTATCATTAGTGGTTGAATCATAAAAACTGAATCGGTTTGTTCGTTTTGTCGACTAAAGCCAAATTACGGAGATACTATGGCACTGACACTGTTTAATACCCTGACCCGCGAGAAAGAAACCTTTACACCAAGAGAAGCAGGCCGTGTGGGTATGTACGTGTGTGGCGTGACCACATACGATTTGTGTCATATTGGTCATGCACGCACCTATGTAGCATTTGACGTGGTGGTCCGTTATTTAAGAAAAATTGGTTACGACGTGACTTATGTTCGCAATATTACCGATTTGGATGACAAAATTATTAAGCGAGCAGCTGAAAACGGTGAGCCTTTTGATGCATTGACCCAACGTTATATTGATGAGATGCATCGTGACTTTGCCGCCTTAAATTTGCTGGAACCCGATGTTGAGCCGCGTGTTACACAGCATATGGATGACATTATTCGTATGATTGAATCGTTGGTAACACAAGGCTACGCTTATCAAGCAGACAATGGCGATGTGTTGTTTGATGTATCAACCTTTGACGATTACGGTCGTTTAAGCCGCCAAAACTTGGAACAGTTGCAGGCAGGCGCGCGTGTTGACGTGGAAGCCAGCAAACTGGACCCGCTGGACTTTGTGTTATGGAAAAAGGCGAAGGCGGGCGAGCCGAGCTGGGATTCACCTTGGGGTGAGGGACGTCCAGGTTGGCACATTGAGTGCTCAGCGATGAATAAGGCACACTTAGGTGAAACCTTTGATATCCACGGTGGTGGGTCGGATTTAACGTTTCCACACCATGAAAATGAAATCGCCCAAAGTTGCTGCGCGAATCAAACCAACTATGTAAATTATTGGATGCACAGCGGTATGGTGCAGGTGGATGATGTGAAGATGTCGAAGTCATTGGGCAACTTCTTTACCATACGTGATGTATTAAACGCGTACGATGCTGAAACGGTGCGCTACTTCTTGCTATCAAGCCACTATCGTTCGCAACTGAACTACACGCAAGATAACCTAGAGCAGGCGCATGCGGCACTTGAACGACTCTACACTTCGTTGCGCGGGCTTACACCAGAGCAGCCCGACGAGAATCTGCGTTTACCTTACTGGAATCAGTTTACCGATGCGATGAATGATGACTTCAACGCGCCCGAAGCCATGAGTGTGCTATTTGAATTGGTGCGTGAAATTAACAAGGCGCGTGATAATGATGTTGTGCGTGCTGCACAGCTGGCTCATGTACTGGTTGAGCTTGCTGATGTATTGGGACTTTTACAGCAGTCACCGGAGAGTTTCCTGCAAGGTGGCGCTGATGATGAAGTTGCGTTGATCGAGGCATTGATTGCCCAGCGTAATAAAGCAAGAGCCGAGAAAGATTGGGCCGCTGCCGATGAAGCCCGTGACCGTCTTACTGAGATGGGGATTGTGCTTGAAGATGGTGCAAACGGCACGCAGTGGCGACGTTCATAAAAAAGAGAGGAAATTATGGCATTTGCAACCTTGCATTGTGTTGATGAACTTCAGCAAGCCATTGATAACGAACAGACCGATGCACTGATTGTTATCGGTCATTTTGCACATATTGAAAACACGCAGTTGAGCGAAACGATTCGTGCTGCTCAGGGCACAGACCAACGCGTGGGTAAAGAGGCACTGCTTATCAGTGCAAATGATGTGCCTGGCAACCGCATGGTAGTTGCACCAACAGGACCTTTAAACCGAGACTATGACGATGTTCGTCAAGTCTTTGATGCCGCGCATAAAGCTGCAAAAATCGCGCAAGATGCAGGCGCACGTCATCCGGTCATTTTGCTCAACGGTGTTAACGTTGAAGACGAACGTTATCAGCAGGCTTTTCTCGCCGCTTATTTAGGCTTCTGCCAAGCACTTTATCAACCGCTCGAAGCGCGCGAGTATCATGGCGAGGATGAAATCGAGCCAACGCGTGATGTGACTTTAGTGGGCGCATTAGATGCCGAGTGGGCAATGGCGATTGAAGCGGGCAAGCGTGTGGCGCGTGATTTGGCTGGCACTGAACCCGAGCGCATGGCGCCACCGCGTTTTGCCGAGTACTGCCGCAATGCGTTTGCGCACACGGCGGTTAAAGTGACTGTAATCGATGATTTTCAGCAGCTCGAACACGAGTATCCACTTGCAGCCGCTGTAGGACGCGCATCGGTGAGTGTTGAACGTCATCGTCCGTGTGTTATCCGTTTAGAATACAAAGGCAGCCAGCCAGAACGTCAAGTGATGTTCGCGGGTAAAGGGATTGTTTACGATACCGGTGGCGCCGACCTTAAAGTCGGTGGACACATGGCGGGCATGAGTCGTGATAAAGGTGGTGCGGCTGCAGTCGCTGGGTTTGTGAAAACCGTCGCTGAACTTGAACCGGCTAACTTACATGTGATCGCTGAAATTGGGGCGGTCCGTAACAGCATCGGCTCAGATGCTTTTGTTGCCGACGAAATCATTACTGGGCATAGCGGCAAACGAGTACGTATTGGTAACACCGATGCCGAAGGGCGCCTAGTGATGGCCGATTTACTCTCGCACTTGCGTGAGGAAGCGGCGGCAAGTGATTTACCAAGTGAGCTATACACTGTAGCGACGTTAACGGGCCACGCTGCGTTAGCAAAAGGGCCATACACAGCGTTAGTACCGAATGGTCCTGCGCGCCGTGGTCAACTTGCGCAGCAACTGTTTGATGTGGGCGAAGTCTATGGCGATCCAGCAGAGATTTCATGGTCACGTCGTGAAGACTTTGATTTTGTGAAGGGACACACCCTGTGCGATGACCTTTTATCGTCTAACAATGGGCCTTCGGCGACCACTGCACGCGGACACCAGTTCCCAATGGCGTTCTTAGTCGGTGTGTCGGGATTGGATGCACACGGTATCGATAGCGATAAACCGCTCAGCTATGTGCATGTTGATATCGCTGGTAGCGGTGTTGAGGGAGGCGATTGGCAGCATGGTAAGCCCACCGCTGCGCCTGTGACCTGCTTATCTGCGCATTACTTAAAACGTTAAGTGTGAAGCGCTAACGCGTTAGTTTGAGGGTGGGCTACAGCCCACCTTTTTGTGTCCATTAATTCATCAATTCGTCACAATTCAACGTTAGCCTCTAACCATGTTGCACATGGAGGCACCTGTAATGTTAAACGTTGAACAAGTTGTTAAAGAACGACTTCCCAAGCTAGAAAACAAACCTTGGCTCTACAAGCCGACCACCTGGCTACTTAAAAATTTACTCCACGAAAGCGATATCAAAGATTTCAGTCAGCGTTATCCCAACCTACAAGGCATTGATTTTGTCGAGCAAGTTCTCGACTACTTCAACTTTACTTACTCTTACCGTAGTGCAGAGCTCGATAATATTCCGACCACGGGACGGGTGGTGATCATTGCCAACCATCCGATTGGCTCGCTCGATGGTCTCGCCTTATTAAAAATGGTCAGTGAAGTGCGTAGTGACGTGAAAATCGTTGCCAATGACTTGCTGATGAAACTGCCGCCACTGCAGAGTATGTTGTTACCGGTGCGGGTGTTTAACGGGCGTACGAGCCGAGACGATGTTAAAGCCATTCATCAGCACCTACATGACGAGGGTGTGGTGATTGTTTTTCCTTCGGGTGAGGTGTCTCGATTGCGCCCTCAAGGCGTGCGCGATACACAGTGGCAAGCGGGGTTTTTAAAGTTAGCTAAAGCCACACAGTCGGATATATTGCCGATCCGCCTGGAAGCACACAACTCGGCACTATTTTATACGGCATCAATGGTGTACAAGCCGTTAGCGACGCTATTGTTGGTGAAGGAGATGTTTCGCCAGCAAACCAAACAGGTCAGTTGTCGTATTGGTCAGTTGATTCCTCATAAGACTATTACGCAACATCAACACCTTGCCATGAAACAGCAAGTGAAGCTGTTTAAGAAGCACTTGTATCGTGTGGGTACGGCTAAACCGACTATCTTGCCGACCTTGACACCGATTGCGCGGCCTGAGCCTAGACAAGCGCTCAAGCAAGCGATAGAGGCATGTGAACATTTAGGCAACACGCCTTGTGGTAAAGCGATTTATTGCTACCGCTTTGATGGCAGTTCACCATTATTGCGCGAAATTGGGCGTTTGCGAGAAGTGGCGTTTCGTGCGGTAGGAGAGGGTACATGGCAGCGCCGCGATTTGGATGACCATGACTTATACTATATGCACCTTATTGTTTGGGACGCAGAAGACCTGGAAATTGCTGGTGCTTACAGACTCGGTGAGTGTGCAAAAATCATTCAGAAAGTGGGTCCCAAGGGACTTTATAGCCGTCATTTTTACCAATTTGAACGGGGCATGGATGATATTTTTGCTGAGGGATTAGAGTTGGGCCGTTCGTTTGTGCAGCCGCGCTATTGGGGGAAACGGAGCCTGGAGTATCTTTGGATGGGGATCGGAGCACTACTGAACCAGCACCCTGAGTACCGTTATCTATTTGGTTCGGTCAGTATTAGCAATACCTTGCCCGAGCCGGCTAAGCAGGCATTGGTGGCGTTTTACCGTCATTATTTCCCGGCTCAACAGCGCTTGGCCGTTGCTAATCATGCGTTTCGGGTGACTGAACATCCGGGCTTTGAGCTCAAAGGTGATCATTATGATGATGACTTTAAAGCGTTAAAGTCGTATTTGAGTAGCTTGGGGGCGAGTGTACCGACGCTCTATAAGCAGTATTCTGAGTTATGCGAGCAAGGCGGTGTGCAGTTCTTAGAGTTTGGTGTGGACCCTGATTTTAGTGACTCAATCGACGGTTTGGTGTTAGTGGACATCCACCGTTTAAAAGCGCGCAAACGTAAACGCTATTTGGGCGTGGGCGCATAACTCGTCGATTATTAGACACAAAAAAAGGCCTCGCATTAGCGAGGCCTTTTCATTTAGGCGACTATTTTAGTCTTTAAACTGCTTACCGAAGTAAGAGTCTTTTAACCAATGTGGACGCTGCGGATCGTTAGCGATTTCTTTACCGATTTCGTAGTTAATATCAGTAAAGCGCGTTGCTGATTCGTAGTTCACTTCTAAATTGTGAAGGTCATCACTTGGACGGTGATAGTTTTCAGCGAAGAATTTACCCCACACTTCGCCACCATCTTCACCTTCGGTGCGTGACGTAAATCCGGTCATTAAGAATACCGCAGGGATACCTTTCTTAACCAGCGTGTAGTGATCTGAACGAGTAAAGATCGCCTGCTCTGGCATTGGATCAGGGCTTTGCTCAATATTGAACTTAGCCGCTGCTTTTGAAACCGTCTCACCTAACGTTGAGTGTGATGCACCAAACGCAATGACGTCTGCAAAATCATACAGCAGTACCGGCATATCTAGGTTCACGTTAGCGACGATGCTATTAAGGGGAACTGTTGGGTTATTAGCGAAGTAATCAGCACCCAATAGGCCTTTTTCTTCTGCCGTTACTGCCAAGAACATGATAGAACGTTTGTTGTCTAAACCTGAGTCAACAAACATACGTGCTGTTTCTAGCATGACGGAGACACCCGATGCGTTATCCATCAAACCGTTATTGATGGTGTCATCGCTACTCAAGTCTTTAACAACGCCGATATGGTCAGCGTGTGCGGTGTATACCACATACTCGTCTTTCAGCTTCGGATCGGTCCCCGGTAAGACAGCTGCCACGTTAGGGCTGGTGGTTTCTTCGTGGTTAGATTCTTTCGCCAAAGAAACTGAGCCGTTAAGCGCAAAACCTTTTGGTGAAGCGTTTGGATCTTCTTCGATCTGCTTAAAGATATCTTCCAGCGGTTTCTCAGCACCTTCAAACATCGCTTTTGCGGCATCGATATTGACGTAGGCAGAACCCATTAATTGCTGTTCTTCACCTTGTGGCAGACCGTTTGGACCAATCCACGTCATACGAGGGGTTTTAGTGTAGTAGACACTGGTTTCAAACTTGCGTACTTTTTCGCGCTCTGGCGTGTGCAAGGTGATAATACCTACAGCCCCTTTTTCACGCGCGATATCGCCTTTAATGTTAGCTAAGTGAGCGCCTTCTTCACTTGGTAGATCAGCTGGACGACCTGTTAGCATAACCACGATTTTGCCTTCAACATCAAGGCCCGCATAATCGTCTAAGCCAAATTCAGGCGCTTCCATGCCATAGCCAACGAAGACCAAGGGTGCAGTGACTTCGCTACGTTGACTATAGTGACTTGGACCTGTGATAAATTGTTTACCAAAAGTGAACTCAGTGGTTTCGCCATCAACTGAGTATGACATTTTCGCACTGTTAGGTACCAAGGTACTAATTCTAAACGGAATACGTTGGAAATAGGTTCCGTCGTCGCCGGCTGGTTGTAAGCCCATTTGCTTAAACTCAGAAGCGATGTATTTTGCCGCGATTTCATGACCACGACTTCCTGTTTCGCGACCGCGTAGGTCGTCACTTGCCAAGAACTCAAGGTGCGCTTTGATGTTTTGTTTTTGCGCACTGACTTCAGGTGCTTGAGAAGTGGTTGTATCCTGACCACCACATGCCGCTAGCGACGCAGCTAACAGCGTGGGGATGAGCAAGCGTGTTACTTTCATCAGTTAGGTTCCCATAGTTGTCTTCGTTGTTACATCAGCCACAGTGTACCCCACGTTATACAGAATCACTACCACGTCAACAAACAAGAGTGTTGCAAAACGTAAACCAGACATGTAATGTTATATTATAACATTAACCGGTTAGAGCTCTCCTTGAGTAACAATAAGAGTAGGTATATTTATGAAGTCGTTAAATGCAATCACCCTTGCTGTGTTAGCTGCTTTGCCAGCCAGCGCCCTCGCTCAAGCACAACAGCAATCGAAAGAAGATAGTCGCTCAAATAAGGTGGACGAAACTCTCGTGATCCAAGCGAGTCCGTTGAATAAGACACCGCTTGAAAGCGCTCAACCTGTGAATATTATTTCTGGTGACGAATTAAAACTCAAACAAGCACATAGTCTGGGTGAAACGCTCGCACTAGAGCCTGGTATTAATAACACGCATTTTGCCAGCGTCGCTGGTAGTCCAATTATTCGGGGTCTCGGTGGACCGCGAGTGAAAGTGACACAGAATGGTTTGGATACCGGGGATGTATCTCGAGGTAGCCCCGATCATGCGGTAACAACCGAAACTAGCACTGCGGAACAAATTGAGGTCTTACGGGGGCCTGCGACTTTACTCTACGGTAGTGGTGCTATTGGTGGCGTGGTGAATGTAGTCGACGAACGTATCCCCTCGGCACCCGTCTATGGCCTTGAGGGCAGTGTTAATGTGAACTACGACAGTGTAAACAACGGCCGTGGTGGTTCATATGATATGACGGTGGGTAATGGCGACTGGGCGCTTTATGTCGATGCGCATCGCCGTTTGTCGGATAACTACGATACACCTGACTTTATCAATGATGAAGGCGAAGTATTAGACCACGTCGAAAATAGTTTTGTTGATTCGAAAGGCGGTACTGTAGGTGCTTCTTATCAGTTCGATAACGGTTATTTTGGTATCTCTTATCAAGGTCTTTATCAAGAATATGGAATTCCGGGCCATGAACATCATCATCATGACGAAGCTGGGCATGAAGAGGAGCCCGCGCACGCTGAGGCTGCAGGACCTTTTGCCGACTTAGAACAGAAACGCTGGCAAATTGCCGGTGAGCTCCGTGACCCCTTTAGCGGTTTCGAGGTAATTGAAATGCGCGCTGCGCTGACTGATTACCAACATAGCGAAATTGAGGGCGACACCGTAGGCACTCAATTTAAAAACCAGCAAAAAGAAGTTCGACTGACCGCGCGTCATGCGCCTATTGCAGGCTGGAGTGGCGCTATTGGTTTTCAGTGGGACTCTGCCGATAAAACAGCGCGTGGTGAAGAAGCCTTTACGCCAGATGCCAAGCGTCGGAGCCAAGGTGTTTTCTGGGTGGTTGAGCGTGAAATAGACAATCATCATGTCGACTTGGGCATTCGCCAAGAGCGGACCGATCTGAGTAGCACTGAGCTGGCGCTTAATACGTTTAATGCCACCTCATTATCGGCGGGCTACATGTATCATATTGATGATGCAAGCTCATTTTCAGTGAATCTCTCTCATTCAGAGCGTGCGCCTAGCGCGACTGAGGTATTCTCCAACGGTGAACATTTCGCTACACGCACCTACGAACTAGGTACGCTTTACGAATTGCATGATGAAGGCAATGGTGAATACCATTTGCATCAAGAAAACACGGACATCAAACTCGAGACGTCCAACAATATTGATGTAGGTTATCACTTTGAAACCGATCGCGTTCACGTGCAAGCGAACGTTTTCTACAATCGCGTCGATGACTTTATTTACGAGCGTTTTACCGGCATTAACTCGACCGCGATTCACACCGATGAGCACCATGATGAGCATGCGGGCGAAGCCGCCCATGATCATGCGCATGATGGCGATGGCTTGATGGTGGTGCAATTTTCTCAAGCCGATGTCAACCTCTACGGCTACGAGTTAGAGGCCGATTATCGATTAACGGATGCGTGGTCGGTCCATGGTTTCAGTGACTATACGCGTGCGGAATTGCGCGATGGTGGCGATTTGCCACGCATCCCCGCGCAACGTGTAGGTACTGAAGTGCGTTATCAAGCGACTCATTGGGACGGCGCGATTGGCTATACGCGTTATTTAACGCAGGATAAAATTGCCGCTAATGAGACAGAGACGGATGGTTTTGGTCTACTCAATGCACACGCGAGCTTTTATCCGAACTGGCTAGCACAATATGGTGCGACGGTTTATTTGAAGGGCGAGAATCTGACCAACCAATTGGGTCGTGTGCATAGTTCGTTCTTAAAAGATGATGCACCGATGGCAGGGCGTAACTTTAAAATTGGTGTGTCAGTGACCTTTTAACATTGTTTATTGAACGCATCGACTGAACATTACGCAGCATCTTTGGTATTCTCTCGCTGTTAAAAAAAACAGGGAACCCATGATGCTGCGTTTTTCATTATTATCAGCCAGTGTGATTCTGGCCTCAGTGGTGATGCAACCACAAGTTGAAAGCAAAGAACTATCTATTGAGCGAATTTTTAGCTCCCCATCACTTTCCGGCGACTCGATGCGAGCGCTGCGTTTCTCACCCGACGGTCAACGTTTGACCTACTTAAAAGGTCGCGCTGATGATGCCAGTCATTATGACCTTTGGTCTTACAATTTAGCCACCGAAAAGCATCAGCGTTTAGTGAATGCGGATGACGTGTTTGCCGGTGAGGAAGTCTTATCCGATGAGGAAAAGGCGCGTCGTGAACGCTTAAGGTTGAGTGGCTCCGGCATTGTGAGTTATCAGTGGTCAGCACAGTCCGATGCGTTGCTATTTCCGTTAGCCGGTGATGTTTATTACTATTCACTTGAAACTGGCAAGGCACGCCAAATTACCCATACCGAAGCGTTTGAAACCGACGCAAAGTTGTCGCCTCAAGGACATTATGTTTCTTATATCCGTGAGCAAAACCTGTATGTTTACTCTTTGGAAACGGGTACCGAACAGGCAATCACGCGCTCGGGCAAAGACACCATTAAATATGGTATGGCAGAGTTTGTCGCGCAAGAAGAAATCGATCGTATGACCGGATATTGGTGGTCACCGAACGAACGTAAAATTGCCTTAACACGGGTCGACGAGTCTCCCGTTGATATCGCGGTACGGAGTGAGATTTATGCTGATCACATTGATATGATCGAGCAGCGCTACCCGTTTGCTGGTACACCGAATGTTGATATTGACTTAGGTGTGGTGGATGTTGATTTCAGTGGTGCGGATAACCTTGAATCTGGAATCAAATGGCTTGGACTCGACGAATTAGGTGACGGCTACTTAGCACGTGTTAAATGGCTCAAAGACAGTCAACGTTTCAGTTATCAGTGGCAAAGTCGCGACCAGCAACGACTCGACCTGCATATGGTTGATGTGAATGATACGGCCGACAATGTGATTTTAACTGAAACGAGCGATAGCTGGGTTAATCTAAACGACGATCTCTATTTTCTTGATGACAACAAGCATTTTATTTGGGCATCAGAGCGCAGCGGTTACAAGCACCTTTACCTGTATCGTGTTGATGGTGGGTTGATTCGTCAATTAACCTCGGGGGACTGGCAGGTCGATGAACTTGCAGCCATTGATGAGAAAACCGGGGTGTTTTATTTTACTGGACGCGAGAAGTCACCGCTTGAGCTGCACTTGTATCGAAATCAGCTAAATACCACATCACCTGCAACACCGAGTCGCATTACCGAGCAAGAGGGGATGCACCATATACAGTTTGCGGCCGACGGAAGCTCGTATGTGGATACTTTTGAGTCTTATAAACAGCCGCCGCAGATCAGTTTAAATGGTCCGACCGGTAAACGTCTGACTTGGCTAAAAGAAAACAAAATCGACGACCAACATCCGTTAAAGCCGTATTGGCGGGATTGGTTGTATCCCGAATTTGGGACCTTGGAAGCTGAAGATGGGCAAACACTCTATTACCAGCTCACCAAGCCTGCTAATTTTGATTCTAGCAAACAATACCCTGTCATGGTCTATGTTTACGGTGGACCGGGCGCTCAAGTCGTCACTAAAGGCTGGGGCAATTACTTAGTTCAATACATGGCTCAGCAAGGCTATGTTGTATTCAGTGTCGACAACCGAGGTTCGTTCAATCGTGGTAAGGCATTTGAGGCACCGATCTATAAGAATATGGGGACGCCTGAAATCGCTGATCAAATTCGTGGTGTTGAGTTCTTACGCACGCTCGATTATGTCGATCCTGAACGTATCGGGATTCACGGTCACAGCTATGGTGGCTATATGACGTTAATGGCGATGTTTAAGGCGTCAAACTACTTTGCCGCCGGCGTTTCTGGTGCACCGGTAACCGATTGGCGCTTGTATGATACGCATTATACTGAGCGTTATATGGGGATGCCACAGCAGGGTGATGCGTATGAGAAAGCGTCGGTATTTCCTTATACGGACGGGTTAAGCGGTGACTTGATGATTTATCACGGTATGGCCGATGACAACGTGTTATTTACGCACAGTACGAAGCTCTATAAGCAGTTGCAGGATAATGCACAGCCATTCCAAATGATGAATTACCCGGGTAAGAAGCACTCGCTTAATGGTAAGAATACGCGTATTCATCGTTACCAATTAATTGCCAACTTTTTTCAACAAACGTTGAAGCAATAATAGGTTATACTAGCGACTCTGAAACGAATTTAAACTGTTGAGGAGTCGCTATGCGCTTTTTATCTCGCCGTTTGGTCATGCCCAATGACCTCAATTTTGCAGGTTCTCTATTCGGTGGTCGTATCCTCGAGTGGATTGATGAAGAAGCCTATATTTTTGCGAGTTGCCAGCTTGGTGCTAAGAGTTTGGTGACCAAGCACATTGGCGCTATTACCTTCGAAACCTCAGCGTTTCAAGGCGATGTGGTTGAGTTTGGTTTACAGGTTAAGTCAGCCGGTCGTACTTCATTGAATATTACTTGTGTGGTTCGTAATAAGCATACTAAGCAAAATATTTGTACGGCTGATGATATTGTCTTTGTACACATCGATCCAGAGACCCGTCAACCGACGCCTCACGGCAAAACAAAAGAAGAGCTGGATGAATTTAACTTCGATAGTTAATAATGACTGAGTTTAAAAAACGGCGCATTTTCATGCGCCGTTTTTTTATGCTCATCCGTTTAGTGATTAAATTGGCGAACCAGGAGGCAGTGCCGCGGGCGCATAACCTGCAGGCCATTCTCCGTCGGTGAGGTAGTTGTTGAGCTGTTCAGCAAGCGCTTCGACAACACTGTGACCTTTAAGCTTATTGGTGAGCCTTACGGTCGCTTTGCGTAACGCAAGGCGAACTTCGGGGGCGACAACTTCATCCTGCATGGTGTTCACGAGCGCATTCGCGGCGGTAACTAAGACACGTTGATTAACAGGATCCTCGGGTTGTGACTGCCAATCGTTAATCAATGTGCTGAACAGTTGATTGACCACCGCAACAGGTGATGGGACGTCAGAGTTCGAAGCATGTTGTTGACTCAGACGGTTAAGTCGTTCCGGATTTAAAATCAGTGACAAGCTAAAACCAGAGGCACTTGCAGCCATGCTTACCGGATCTGGAATGAGTCCTGTGCGCCCCTCAAAGCGCTCACGGTTGTCCTCGTGGCCATAAGCGAGCGGAACGAGTAATTGCTGAATGTGCTTCGGAACGCGAACTGTGCCAGCACGTGTCGTCTCGATAAGCAGATTCAGAGCACGTTTCTGTGATGCAGGACTCACCGCGGTAAAATCGTTAGGCGAATGGTCATTGATATAGTATCGATAATTGACTCCCCCTAACCATTTAGCCGCAGCTTCAGTTTGGTAGCGATGGAGTAAGTAAATAGGAACAAATACTTCTTGCAAGTCGCTGAGCGCCGCAGTCGCGGGGAGTTGGTGTTGACCAAACTGAGCAAGTACTTGCTTACGTACATTGAGGAGTCGCTCGAGTTCAGTGACTGTATCACTGCCATTATCCCATAAATGAGCGGTAGGATGTGCGCCGCCAGTAGGGCGAGCGTCGCGGTCAGAGATAAACGTTAAGCCCAAGGATTGATTCTCTTTGAGAATTCGGTCGAGTTGCTCGCGCTCACTGGGCATGCCACCAAAATCGCTGTAACCATAGGCGATGACTTGCTTATCCCACTCGCCAATACCTGTATCATAAGCATCATTGAGACTGATTACGCCCTCGGTTGTCAGCGTAACAAGCGGGTGAGGGTAGTCCATTACAGACGCGCGATTTTCAGTGCTCGCGGCAAAATTATGGGCAATGCCGAGTGTGTGTCCGACTTCGTGGGCGCTTAATTGGCGAATACGTGCCAGTGCCATTTGCTCGATTTTTTCTTTTAGTTGTTCGCTATTTTCTTTATTGAAAGGACCTATTAGCCCTTCAGCGATTTTCATATCTTGACGCACACGTAACGAACCGAGCGTTACATGGCCTTTGATAATTTCACCTGTGCGCGGATCGATAACCGATGAACCATAAGACCAACCGCGGGTCGCACGGTGGACCCACTGAATCACATTATAACGGACATCCATAGGATCTGCGTCGGCCGGTAACATTTTCACTTGAAACGCATTTTCATAGCCGGCCGCGGCAAATGCTTGCGCCCACCATGACGCGCCCTCAAGTAAGGCAGACTTAACGGGTTCTGGCGCCCCGGGGTCAAGGTAGTATGTGATGGGCTGTTGTGCCTCACTGCTCGAAGCAATGGGATCTTTTTTGGCTAGACGGTGGCGTGGGATAACGCGCTGAACAATGGGCTCACCTAAGGGCGCTGAATAGTCGTAATAGGTTTGCGCCCAAAAGCCACTGTTGGGCGAAAATTGACGAGGGCGATAGTTATCATCCGGTAAACGAATAAACGAGTGGTGCAAATGTAAAGTGAGCGCATCAGCATTGGGTAAAATGGCATTAACGTAGTGTCCCTTGCCCTTGCCGACGAATGTCACCGTTGCCTCGAACTCGGTATTGTCCGGGAAGCTTTTAGTCCGAGCGGGATAAACAACTGAGCGGTCATTATCGATGCTGTACTGGCCTTGCCCCGTCTGTTGCAAGCGCTCACTCACACCATGAACATCGGTCATTAGAAAGGGTGTGTAATCAACGAGCACACCGCTCTCGTTTGCGGCAACCACATTAAAGCCAAACAGTGTGCTATCGGCGAATGCCTGTTGGACACTGGCGTGTTCGGCTGGATTTTTATCGTCGGCACGATATTGCGTATTTTCGGCAACCAGCAAAACCCGTTGACCTTGCACGGTAAAATGGGCAAGTTGTGTTTGTCCTAGCTGCCCTCGATCTAGGCCGACATCATTTGAACCGAGCCCCCAAGGTAAACTGGTCTGGAAGATAAATGAACCTTGGTTGCTGGGCACATACAAATAGTATTTACCGCGATTGGTATCATGATAGAAATCAAAAAAGCCCTCGGCTTTTTGCATTGATTGTGTGAACTCAGCAACACGGGGTATCGGTTCAGGCGCTGCGATTACAAGGCTGGTTTGCAGCAACGCAATACTAATCCATACAACGCGAATTAAGTTTCGCATGTTGGCTTCCTTCTTGTTGTTATAGTTGTTCAGCTATTTCTTCGAGAATTTGTGTTGTCCATTGCTCGATGCGCTCTTCAGATAAGTCGTACTGAGTGTCCTCGTCAAGTGATAATCCGACGAAGTACTGCTGATCCTCGGTGAGCGCCTTAGACGCAGCAAATTCGTAACCTTGGTTCGGCCAAAAGCCGATGCGCTTACAGTCTTTATCGGCAATGGCGTCGTGCAACATGCCGAGCGCATCCTGAAACCAATCAGTATAGCCTTGCTGGTCGCCCATGCCATAAAGAGCAACGATTTTGCCTTGTAAGTTGAGCGGCGTAATATCGTCCCAATGACTTTCCCAGTCTTCTTGAAGCTCGCCAAAGTCCCATGTCGATATACCCAAAATGAGGATATCAAACTGTTCAGCTTCTTTTAGCGGCGTGTCTTTAATATCAAATATCGAGACAATGTCTTCGCCAATGGCTTGCTGAATTTTTTCAGCGGCAATTTCGGTATAGCAGGTAGTTGAGCCATAAAACAGGCCAATTTGCAACGACATAACAACCTCGTTGGATAGTTTCGATGGGTGCATTGTAGCAAAAACCTCGTTAAAATAACGTCTCAGTAATATGAAAAAAGGTGATTAGATGTCGTTTAATGCGGTTATTGAGCAGTTAGAAAGTGTCTTCGATCAGGTTTACGTTGATGGTTCCGATGATGAGTTGTTTGCGAGCGGTTATCTCCGTGGCCATTTTGACCTAGTCGTTGCCCGCATGGAAATGAACGACGAAACGGATGCCCAAGCGATCATTCCCAACCTTAAAGCGGCGGTCGAGCAGGCAAAGCATGAACTTGCACCGGCCGACCAAACGCATGTGAATAACTTAGTTGAACAGCTCGACATCGTGGTTCGTAGCGTTTAACTCACTTAATCAGACGTTGTGGTTGCAAGCGCGATCGCGCGTCTTTTGTTAACGGAACCACACCGCCACTGAGTTGCTCGGCTAACAGCTCTGCTAAGATGGGTGCTGCGGTTAAACCGCGTGAGCCAAGTCCGCTCAACAGCATAAGACCCGTGTCTAGGGCACCGGCTGCGGGCATGTGATCGGGTGTCGTGGCTCTTATACTGACACGATGCCCTGTGACCTCAAGGTGTTGGCTCCAAGTTTGCTGAGCGCAACGCGCAAGCGAATCGCAGTTCGCTGTATCGGCCTCGACGGAAGCATTCAGGTCGGATTGGCCACGTTCAAAGGTCGCACCGATACAGTGTTCGCCATTTTGTGCCGGTACCATGTAACCCTTGTAGCAAAGCACCTTGTTCAATGCTTCTGTTTCCGCGGTCGCCCGAATAGTCGAGATCTGACCTTTTACGGGTATCATCTTCAGATTGGACTCAAAGAGTGTCGCTGAGGCGTGGCCGCATGCGATCACGACGCGCGCTGCCGAGTAACGGGCGCGAGTACCGACCAGTGTCCAGGCTAGTGTGGGGCTGTCTAAGTTACTTGGAAAAATGCGTTCAACGGTGTCGGTCATCCAGTCGGAATCCGACTCGTTGAACATGGCCCGAACCAGTTTTGATGGATTTAACCAGCCTGCATTAGGATAATATAAACTCGGTTGCTCGATGGGGAGTCGAGCAAGCGTCGAACTCTGCTCGCTGGCGAGCGCCGTGACCGTCGCGGATGAGTAATCGCACGCGGTAACCTTCTCTATCCTATCGATGCGGCTGGCATTAAATGCCGGTTGAATCACACCAGACACGAACCAATAGCGATCACGCCAAGGGGTGTAATAGCTGATTGCGGTCGAGCTGGCTTGCAAATAGAACCGAGTTAACGGTGTGAGTTCAGCGTGCAACAGCGGATAAACTGCGCCTTGCGGGTTACCCGATGCGCCGTCGGCTAAGCCCTGACTTATGACACGACAGGGGATTTGCCGTTGCTGTAAAGCGCGCGCTAAGCAAGCGCTGGCAATGCCCCCGCCGACCAAGGTAACGGGTGCACGACAGCGGCTACTTTTTATTTTCTGACCCGGGAAGTGACCACATAACATTTCGCGTTTACGACCAAAGCCTTTGACTTTATTGACCTGGAAACCGGCTTCATTAAGTCCGCGCTTGACCAAGCCCGCTGCGGTAAATGTGGCAAAAGTGGTGTCTCGATGCGCCGAATTTGCCATGGTGTTGAATAGCGCCGACTGCCACATCGCTGGATTTTTTGCCGGCGCAAAGCCGTCCAGAAACCAAGCATCGACTTGATGAGCCAGACTTGTCTGCCACTCGGCTAGGGTTTCGATAATATCGCCAATCCACAAATCCAGCACAACCCGCCCTTGGTCAAAAACTAAACGGTGACAACCCGGTTCTGTTGCGGGATATTGTTCGAGTAATGGTTCGGCCACAGCAGCGACCGCGGGTAGTGTGGCTAATGCCTGTGCTAGCTGAGACTTGGAAAGAGGGTACTTTTCAACGCTGATAAAGTGTAACCGTGTACAGGACCGAGCATGTTGACGATAGTCGAGCCATGTGAGCAAAAAGTTTAGCCCTGTCCCAAAGCCCGTTTCTGTCACAACAAAGTCATACTGAGCTGGCAAGCTGACCCAACGTTCGGGTAAACCATTGTGCTTAAGAAAAACGTATTGGCTTTCGTCAATACCGCTGTCTATAGAGAAATAGATATCATCAAATGTTTGTGAGATGGGCACGCCCGACTCGTTAAAATCGATTTTTGCATGATTTGACATGCTGAACACCATGAATTCTTGCGCAATGCTCGCTATAATAACAACTTTGCAAACAATAGTTGATGACTTTGTACTTGATGGTAAGACAACAGGCAGGGTAAAGAGAAAAAATTTTATACAAAGCAGACCACCTGTTGACCCGTTGTTCGTTACCATACAACATAAGAAAATTTTTAATTTATCGGCCCATCGCCAATACAGGAATAAGTAATGAGAAGAGCTGTGATTACCGGACTCGGTATTGTATCGAGTATCGGAACCAATCAAAAAGAAGTCCTTAAATCGCTACGTACCGGTAAGTCGGGCATAGAGCGTTCTGAATCCTTTGCCGAAATGGGGTTGCGTTGCCAAGTTTGGGGCCCAGTTCGGTTAGACGTCAAAGACCATATTGATCGTAAAGCCTTACGCTTCATGGGTGATTCAGCAGCCTATGCGTATATTGCGATGCAACAAGCGATTGAAGACGCTGGCTTAAGCGAAGAGGAAGTATCTAATCCGCGTACTGGTCTCGTAGTGGGTTCAGGCGGAGCGTCAGGTGAACATCAAGTGGCGGCTGCTGATATTCTTCGCGAGCGTGGTGTTAAGCGTGTAGGGCCCTACATGGTTCCGCGATGCATGGCATCAACCACATCCGCTTGTTTGGCAACGCCATTTAAGATTAAAGGCATTAATTACTCAATTAGTTCTGCGTGTGCAACATCGGCACACTGCATTGGTCATGCGTTGGAACTAATTCAATTTGGCAAGCAAGATCGCGTATTTGCTGGCGGTGGTGAAGAGTTGCACTGGACGCTCGGTATGGAATTTGACGCGATGGGCGCTCTAAGCACCAAATACAATGATACGCCAGAAAAAGCATCGCGTACCTATGACCGCGATCGTGATGGCTTTGTCCCTGCAGGTGGCGGCGGCATTTTGGTCATTGAAGAACTTGAGGCTGCGAAGGCTCGCGGTGCAACAATCTATGCCGAGATCGTTGGCTATGGTGCGACATCTGATGGCTACGATATGGTAGCGCCGTCGGGTGAAGGCGCAATTCGCTGCATGAAGATGGCGATGGAAACCGTTGACACGCCAATCGACTACTTAAACACGCACGGTACCAGTACGCCTGTGGGTGATGTTAAGGAATTAGAGGCGATTCGTGAGGTGTTCCCGGAGAAGACGCCATTTATTAGCGCAACTAAAGCAATGACAGGTCACGCGTTAGGGGCCGCAGGTGTACACGAGGCAATCTACTCGTTATTGATGATGAAAAATGGCTTTGTGACGCCGAGCATCAATATTGATAACTTAGATGAGGCTGCTGAGGGTATGAACATCGTGCGCGAACCTACGGAAGCTAAGTTACGCACTGTGATGTCTAACAGCTTTGGTTTTGGTGGCACCAATGCATCATTGGTACTGCGCGAATATCAAGACTAAGTTATTTTGAATCGGTCTAAACGTATTCACATCGTTGCCGACCAGAATATTCCTGCGTTGCCTGAGTTATTAGGCAACGTAGGTCACCTCTCATCTTATGTTGGCCGAACGCCCCCTCCCGAGCTACTCGAAACGGCCGACGCGTTGTTAGTTCGGTCAATTACGCAAGTCGACGCGGCGTTATTAAAGCAAGCGCCACAACTAAAATTTGTTGCGACGGCAACCATCGGTAAAGAACATTTAGCGATTGATGCGCTTGATGCGCGTGCGATTCAGTGGGCCAATGCACCGGGTTGCAATGCAGACTCAGTCGGTGAGTATGTGCTTACGGCGGTGCTTAAGGTACTGCAACAGCAACACCGGCTCGACGAGGTATTCGATTTAGACGTCGCTATTGTCGGAGCGGGCCATACCGGCACGGCTGCCGGTCAACGCTTAGCGGCGTTGGGCATGAACGTGCATTACTATGATCCGCCGCTCGCAGAACAAGGTGATAGCCGAGCTCATTCACATTGGCAGCGGGTGCTAACTTCGGACATTATTAGTTTACACGTGCCGTTAACGCGTAAGGGGTTGTACCCAACGCATCATCTCATTGATATTGAAGCGCTGCAGTCATTGCACTCTGGTCAACTACTCATTAATGCGTGTCGAGGTGCCGTGATCGATAACCATGCGGTCATTGCGCGATGCGAGCAAGGCGAATGCCCGACATTGGTGTTTGATGTATTTGAGGGTGAGCCTGAGGTTAACAAGGCTATTTTACCTTACCTTGCCATTGCGACGCCGCATATTGCTGGGCATAGTTTAGAAGGCAAAGTCGGTGGCGCATATCAAGTCGCTACTGCCTTATGCAAACACTTTGATATTCCCTTGCCGGTCAAATTAGCCGATGTTCTACCCGAGGTTAATTGGCGGACTTTAGGTGCCGTCAGTATTCAACGACTCCCTGACTTAGCCAAACTCGTTTTGGCACTGTACCCTATCGATGAAGATGATCGCATGATGCGTAGCCACGGGCTGACAGCATCGGGTTTTGATCAACTACGCAAGAATTATCGTAAAGATAATCCTCGTCGACAACTCAACAATCAAAGTATTGCATGTCATAATGCAGCACAGGTTATTCGATTCAAGCAGCTTGGTTTTAATGCATACCAAGTTTGTTAGGCTTTAGGAGTGATTATGGCAGAAGGTTTTCGTGTCGCGGTATTGGGTGCGACAGGGCTTGTTGGTCAGCAAATGATCGAGATTTTACAGCAACGTGACTTTCCCGTTGCGCAATTGTATCCGTTAGCCAGCGCGCGTTCGGTAGGTGCGACGGTAAGCTTTAAAGGGGAAGATGTCGAAGTCATTGATGCGGAGACTTTCGACTGGAGCGAAGCTGATATCGGCTTTTTCTCTGCCGGTGGTGAGATTTCAAAAGTATTTGCTCCAAAGGCTGCTGAGGCCGGTTGTGTGGTTATTGATAATACCTCCGAGTTTCGTTATCAACCGGATATTCCTCTGGTTGTGCCTGAGGTTAATGGTTGGGCGCTAGCAGACTTTAGAAACCGTAACATTATTGCCAACCCTAATTGCTCAACCATTCAAATGATGGTTGCGTTAAAGCCATTGCATGATGCGGTCGGTATAGAACGGATTAATGTCGCTACGTATCAGTCTGTTTCAGGCGCGGGAAAAGAGGCGATGGAAGAGTTGGCTAAGCAGACGGCCGAGCTATTGAACGCCAAGGAGCCAACCGTTAGCCAGTTTAGCCGTCAGATCGCCTTTAACTGCATTCCGCAAATTGATGTTTTTCAGGATAATGACTACACCAAAGAAGAAATGAAAATGGTGTGGGAAACACAAAAAATACTTAACGACCAGAGCATTCGAGTGAACCCAACGGCGGTTCGCGTACCTGTTTTCTTTGGGCATGCTGAAGCCATCCATATCGAGACACGACAACCGATAACCGCTGAGTACGCTAAAGACTTGTTACGTGAAGCGCCGGGTGTCACGTTGTGTGAAGACCGCCAAGATTTTCCGACTCAGGTTGGCGATGCCGCGGGTAAGGATGATGTTTTTGTAGGGCGTATTCGAGAAGATATTAGTCATCCGCAAGGTCTAAATTTGTGGGTTGTTTCAGATAATATCCGTAAGGGCGCTGCAACTAACTCGATCCAAATCGCGGAGTTGTTGATTAAAGAATACTGGTAATAACGAAGTGGCTTAAAATAAAGTTTTTATGTTTATAGCCGTTAAATATTATAGGAAATCGTGGGCAAGAGAACGAACATGAGTGATTCCCAATCAAATCACAATAAAGGGATTAAGCAGTTGATAAAACACTTAACAATGAGTGTCGTTACATCAGTAGCGATGGCTGTATTCTTATGCATTCCACTTTCTGCCCACGCGTTTTACCAGGACGGAACGATTATCAAGGGGCCGAAAGGTGCCGAGGCATCCGATGTGCGTTCTGGCGAAGAGCGTTATGGCCCGATTAAGTCGTCTGATACGCTGTGGTCTATCGCATCACGCTATCGGCCGCACTCGAGTGTGACGGTCTACCAAACGATGGCGGCTATTGTTCAAGCAAATCCACGCGCGTTCGTGGATGGCAACATGAATCGAATGCTTGATGGTTTTTACTTGCGTATACCCAGCTTGCAAGAAATTAAGATGATTAACCCAGAGGCTGCACGGCGACAGGTCTTGGCCGATGAGTCTTTACAGGATAAACAGCAGCAACTCGCTGCAATTGAGCAGCAGGCAAAGCAAACACGAACTGAGCAGCAGCAGTTATTAGAGCAAGCCAAAGCGCGCGCCGAAGAAGCCATTCAACAAGTGGAATCACGTCAGCAGTCCAACTTTGCTGAGTTACAGTCGCAAGTCAATGATTCAATGAACGCGGTTAAAAAGGTCTATGCGGAAAATGAGTCAATTCAGAAGCGGCTCGATGATTTAGCCGACCGAATCGCCACTATCTCCGAGCAGCTAAAAGAGTCTGATGATCTAGAGGGCCAGTTCAATCAGCTATTAGAGCAACAAAGAGCCCTCATTAATCAACAGCAGCAACAACAAAGTGCGGATGGACTGTCGTGGTTGCAAAGTCCGCTTAATATCGCTTTGTTATCGATTTTACCTGCACTGCTCATTTTAGGATTAATTTATTGGTTTTTCTTCCGTCGCAATAAGACGGTCGCTGAGTCGAGCCAGACTGGTGCGTCAGAGCAAGAGCTTACTGAAGAGCAAGCGGCTGAGCAACTTGACCGTGAGTTAATGGGTGGCGCCTCAACTCACGCTGATGATGGTCTATTCGATTTTGATGGTAATACGGCACTTGATGATGAAGAAGAAGAGGGTAACGATTTAAGTGACCTAGAAGCCGAATTAGAAAACTCGCCTGTTGATCAAGACGATGATTTTAGTATTCAGCTTGATGGTGATGATGATGAAGAAGACCCGTTGTTCCCTAACAATAACGGTGATAGCGAAGGTAGTGATGTTGATGATATCGATCAACATGTACTTCCCGAAGAAGATGATGAGTCGTTGGTGGCGGAACCGGATACTGACAAGACTGAGCCTGAAGACAGCGATGAATCCTCTGAATTGTCTCAAGATGAACTGGACAAGCTATTTGGCGAAGCCGAAGATGACGAAGTGCCAGCACTGGATCTCGATCTGGATGAGCAAGCAAATGAGGGTGCAAACGAGAGCGAGGATGCAGACGTTACAGGTGAAGACCAGGAAAGTAACGAATCGGCTGAACAGCCAAGTGCGGAGAGTGAAGACTCCAATGACGAATTAGTCAGTGATGATATTTTTGATGAAGAAGCGGCCGCTGAAGCATCGAAAGACGAACCGGAACAAGAGCCAGAGCCAGAAGCAGAACCAGAGCAAGAAGCAGAAGAAACGCTGGATCAAGAGTCAGAAGCGGACGCGCAACAGACACCTTCATCAGATGATTCCGCCGAAGATACCGAGTTTGATGATGGGGAGCATGATAACCCGTTGGATGATGCGCTGGCGCAACTGGGAATAGAGACTGACGAAGTCGACGAAGAAGAGCCGTCCGATGAAGTGTCTGATGAACAGTTGGACGACCTGTTAAATGAAGCTGCTGAAGTGGAAAGTTCGCTGACCGAGCTGACAAAAGACAGTGATACTGAGGCCGATAAGGAAACAGAGCACGTATCAACGGACCAAGCGGGGAACGCTGACACGTCGTCCTCGGTAGATGAGTACGTGGATATAGACGAGTTGATGGAACAGGCCGATAGCGAAGAGGAGACCGACAACTATACGTCGGATAACGTCGGTCGTGTGCTGGGTGACGAAGAAAGCGAGAGTTCGCCGCAGGATGAGTTGGATACTGCGGATGAGGAGCGACTCGGTCAGCTTGATCTTGCTCGTGCGTACCTCGATATGGATGAGAAGGAAGATGCCGAGGACATTTTGGTCACTTTATCTGAAGGCGAGGATGAGGTTGCCGAAGAAGCACGCGTCTTATTGCAACGTTTGCAGTCGGAATAATTGAATTCGTAAGGGAGTTGTATGCGAATTGCGTTAGGGCTTGAGTATGATGGTCGAGCTTACTATGGTTGGCAACGCCAGCGTGAAGTGGACTCAGTTCAACAAAGGCTGGAAAACGCCTTAAGTAAGGTCGCCGATCAGGCGGTAGAAACCGTGTGTGCCGGCAGAACCGATGCGGGCGTTCATGCAACCAACCAGGTCGTGCATTTTGATGTCTCTACGCCACGACGCGCAGCCGCCTGGACCTTAGGGGTTAATAGCCATCTACCACCTGATATCGCAGTGCGCTGGGCACAACCGGTTGATGATAGTTTTAGCGCACGGTTTAGTGCGACTGCGCGTCGCTATCGTTACATCATTGCTAACCACGCTCTAAGACCGGGTATTCATAGTCACGGCGTCAGTCACTATCATCACCCACTCGATGTTGATGCGATGCAGGCGGCGACTCCGGCTTTATTAGGGGAACATGATTTTAGTGCTTTTCGCGCGGCGCAATGCCAATCGCACTCTGCCCATCGTGAGATAACCCACCTCAATGTTCATCGCCGTGGCGATTTTATTATTGTCGATATCAAAGCCAACGCTTTCTTGCATCATATGGTGCGTAATATTGTTGGTAGCCTCATTGTTATCGGTCGCCATCAGCAAGATCCCAGTTGGCTCGGCGAGCTGTTAGCAGGAAAAGACCGCACCAAAGCAGCGGCGACCGCCAAGCCAGGCGGTTTGTACTTAGTCGAAGTGGATTACCCGAAAGACTGGCAACTACCTAAAGCTGAACCGGGTCCGCTTTGGTTTACAGAGTGATAAAAAACCGCGACTGTTACGACCTCTTTGCTTGACCCATTTGTGCTACCATGTAATCTAATCAAAATTTTTTATTAAAGCTGAGTAAGCGGACCATTATGAGCTGGATTGAACGTATTCTTGCTAAACCTAAAGTCAACAAACGTCGCAATGTTCCAGAAGGCGTTTGGAGCAAATGTGCTGCGTGTGATGCCATTTTGTATCGTAACGATTTAGACCGTAGTTTAAATGTTTGTCCTAAATGTGGGCACCACATGCGTTTGACAGGCCGCGAACGATTACGCATTTTTTTAGATGAGACTGGCGTCTCAGAAATTGCTGCGGATTTGGAACCTAAAGATATCCTTAAGTTTAAGGATTCGAAGAAGTACAAAGATAGAATTGCCGCAGCTCAAAAAAGCAGTGGCGAAAAAGATGCCTTGATTGCACAGCGTGGAACGGTATTAGGCGTTCCCGTGGTCGCTGTAGCCTTTGATTTTAACTTTATGGGTGGCTCGATGGCATCCGTAGTCGGCGCTAAGTTCGTGCAAGCTGCTGAGCTTTGTTTGGAACATAACCTACCACTGGTGTGCTTCTCAGCATCTGGCGGAGCGCGTATGCAAGAGGCTTTGATGTCGTTGATGCAAATGGCGAAAACCTCTGCCGCGTTGGCTAAGATGAGCGAAGCGGGTCTGCCCTATATCTCGATTTTAACCGATCCGACGATGGGTGGTGTGAGTGCGAGTTTGGCGATGTTGGGTGACATCCACATTGCTGAACCTAAGGCATTGATAGGCTTTGCAGGGCCTCGTGTTATCGAACAGACGGTACGCCAAACCTTACCGGAAGGTTTTCAGCGTGCTGAGTTTCTACTAGAACATGGCGCGATCGATATGATTGTTGATCGTCGCGAGATGCGCTCAACTGTGGCACGTCTGTTAGCTAAATTCCAAAATCTAGAAAGCCCGGCACAAAGTGAAATGGAAGCCGCTGACTTGTGATGAACGAGCAAATAATGACGCCGACAGCGACTAGCTCGCTGTCGGATTGGCTGACTTACCTTGAACGAATCCATCCTACAGAAATTGACCTTGGGTTAGAACGCTCGCATCAAGTGCGTGAGCGCGCTGCAATTACTCAGCCCGCTCGTTTCACTATTACTGTCGCGGGTACTAACGGCAAAGGCAGCAGCGTGGCGATGTTGTCGTCAATACTTCAACAAGCGGGCTACAAAGTCGGTGTGTATACATCACCGCATTTAGTGGATTACCGAGAGCGCGTACAAATCAACGGTGCCCTGTTATCTGAAGCCGAGCATTCTGCGGCCTTTGCAGCTATCAACGACGCCCGTCAAGACACCTCATTAACCTATTTTGAAATGGGAACGCTCGCTGCATTGTGGTTAATGCAACGCGCTGAACTCGATGTCGCTATTTTGGAGGTCGGTTTAGGTGGTCGGTTGGATGCTGTGAATGTGGTTGATCCTGATGTCGCAATAGTCACCAGTATTGGTATTGATCATGTTCAATTTCTTGGTGATAACCGTGAAAAAATAGGCTTTGAAAAGGCTGGGATTGCGCGTCGAAACCGTCCGCTCATCTGCGGCGACAGCTACCCACCGAAGAGTATTGCTGCCCAGGCTTCATCAATCGGTGCCGATCTTAAACAAGTGGGACGTGATTTTTCAAGTAAACGGTATGACGACTATTGGCATTATTACGGGCTTAACGTTAACTTGTTTAATTTACCGTCGCCTCAGCTTCCATTAGTGAATGCTGTGACCACATTAGCGGCGCTTGAATGCCTCCCATTGGCGGTCAGCGAAGATGCCATAAAGGCAGGATTGGTAAAGGCATCATTGATGGGGCGTATGCAGCGACTGTACTACCAGCAGGTGGAGGTATTACTAGATGTCGCGCATAACGGTCATGCGGCACAGTATGTTGCCCAGCAACTAAAGCGCATGCCACATCAAGAAATTATCGCGGTAGTGGGTATGCTGAAAGATAAAGATGCCAACGCCGTGTTTGAAGCATTAAGCCCCCACATTACTGAATGGGCGCTAGGCACCTTACATGAACCGCGCGGTAATACAGCTGAACAACTGGCTGCTTGTGAAGCGCTCAATAGTGCACAGGCCAGTTGTTTTGATAGTGTCGAAGCTGCTTTTGATTTTGCTGTAGAGCGGGCACAACAAAAAAACGCTCTGGTGTTCGCGTTTGGCTCGTTTTACACTGTAGGTCACATTTACGCACAAATTAATTCGGGTAACGAATAGGAGTTCAATGTGGCAAGTCGGTTGCAAAACAGAATTGTTGGCTCCCTTATACTGGTTGCACTCGCGGTTATCATCTTACCGGATGTTCTGGATGGTAAAAAAACGGAAGCGGTTGAAGACTTCGAAACGATCCCCCTGAAACCCGAACAGAGTGCTTCGCTGCAGGCACCGACCGAGTTTGAGCCAGCCCCGGTGGAAGTCGCTGCCGAGCAAAGTGATGAGGTCACCGCCGATGAAGCACCAACGATGGATGCACAAAAGCAAGTGCAAGCACCGGAGCGGGAAATGAAGTCGGTGACCGTGACGGGCGAGGCTTTCGTTATTCAATTGGGTGCCTTTAGCAATCGTGACAGTGTGTTGGCTTTGCAAAAGCAATTGCAAGAGAAGGGTTTTGCGGTATTTATTGAGTCAGGTGGAAGCCAAGGACAGCTAACTAAGTTAATGGTCGGTCCGGATACTTCAAAGCACGCATTAGAACAACAGCTAGCGGCGCTCAAAGAGCTCACGGGGCTGCAGGGCAAAGTATTAAACTATAAACCGTAAAGAAATAAAAAAAGCCGCATTTTTTATTGGATTCTGTTAAAATCTGCTCACTTTTTCAGTGCGACTGAGTGCTTATGCTCTGGATAGATTACGCAATCATTATCATCATCACCATTTCTACCTTGGTGAGTTTGATTCGAGGCTTCGTCAAAGAAGCGGTATCACTCGTAATATGGGTAGCCGCTTTTGTTATCTCGAGTCAGTTCTACAAAGATCTAGCCGTATATTTTACTGAAATCCAAGATCCGCTTGTCCGAAATGCGGCTGCTATCGCTGCGTTGTTTGTTGCCACGTTGATTATCGGCGCCATTCTCAACTATATCCTCTCGAAACTTGTTCAGCACACGGGCCTCTCCGGGACCGACCGTGTACTTGGATTAGTGTTTGGTGCGCTGCGTGGTGTGCTTATCGTGAGCGCTTTGCTGTTCTTTATGGACTCGTTTACCACCCTGTCAAACAGCGAGTGGTGGCGGGAGTCAGTATTGATACCGCATTTCGGTGTATTTATTCAGTGGTTTTTTGAATATCTAGAAAGCAGTTCAAGTTTTTTAGTCCCGCAATCAGTTTAAGAGGGTCGTAAAGTTATGTGTGGTATTGTTGGTATCGTCGGCAAGCAGCCGGTTAATCAAGCGCTGTATGACGGCTTAACCATGCTCCAACATCGTGGACAGGATGCTGCCGGCATCATGACGGTGGATGAGTACAATACGTTGCGCTTACGCAAAGCCAATGGCTTGGTGCGTGATGTATTTCATACGCGTCATATGCATCGCCTTGCCGGAAACATCGGTATTGGTCACGTACGCTATCCTACGGCGGGCAGTTCAAGTTCAGCTGAGGCTCAGCCATTTTATGTCAATTCGCCGTTTGGCATTGCGATGGCGCACAACGGGAACCTAACGAACGCAGCCGATGTTCATGCACATCTGTTCAAAACCGCGCGTCGTCATATTAATACCACCTCCGATTCGGAAATATTACTGAACGTTTTCGCTAATGAACTGGACAAAAATGACAGCTTAGAACTTAACGCTGATGATGTGTTTAGAACCATCACAGCGGTGCATCGTAAGGTACGCGGTGCTTATGCTGTGGTGTCAATGATTCTTGGTCATGGTTTGGTTGCATTCCGTGACCCGTGGGGCATCCGTCCGCTTGCGCTCGGAAAGCGTGAGACGGCTGAAGGCGATGAATATATTGTTGCTTCGGAAAGCGTGGCGATCGATGGTACGGGTTTTAAGTACGTGCGCGACGTAGAGCCAGGTGAGGCGATTTATATCACCAACGATGGGCAACTGTTTTCGCGTCAATGTGCAGACAAGCCGAAGCACTGTCCTTGTATTTTTGAGTATGTCTATTTTGCACGGCCTGACTCGTTTATTGATGGTATTTCCGTGTATGCATCACGCGTCAACATGGGGCGTAAGTTGGGTGAGAAGCTCAAACGCGATTATGCCGACTTGGATATCGATGTGGTCATTCCAATCCCCGAGACGAGTTGTGATATCGCACTTGAAATTGCGAGCGTGCTGGATCTTCCGTATCGCCAAGGCTTTGTTAAAAACCGCTATATTGGCCGTACCTTTATCATGCCGGGACAAACGCAGCGCCGTAAGTCAGTGCGCCGTAAGTTGAACGCCATTAGCGCGGAATTCAAAGGCAAGAACGTGTTATTGGTCGATGACTCGATAGTTCGCGGAACGACCTCTGAGCAGATTATTGAAATGGCACGAGAAGCAGGGGCTAAGCGAGTCTATTTTGCTTCGGCTGCACCTGAAATTCGTTTCCCTAACGTTTATGGTATCGATATGCCAAGTGCCAACGAGCTCATTGGTCATGGTCGCGAAAGTAGCGAAATATGCGACATGATTGGCGCCGATGGACTCATTTATCAAGATTTAGACGATCTTGTAGGCGCGGTCGGTGAAGAGAATCCGAATGTTCAGCGCTTTGAAACGTCAGTATTTAGTGGTGAGTATATTACTGGGGATATTAATCAGGATTATCTCGACGAACTTGATGCCGCGCGCAATGATATGGCAAAAGCGCAACGCGATGGCGGCGAAGATGCTAATTTAGAACTGCATAACGACAATGATTAATGTCGTTATCAAATGACAAGGGGCGCTTAAAGCGCCCCTTTTTTATACTATTTTGAACTTAGTCCTGCTGGAAAGGATAAACTGAACCGAGCTTCAAAATTTGCGTTAATTCATCAAGCGCTGAACGTGATTCTTCGAGTAGCGCAGGGTCACGTAGGTCGTCAACGGCAAGCTTTTCGCGATAGTGTTTATCGACCCACTGAGTTAAGCGTTGATACAAGTCATCGCTCATCAAACAGTTTGGGTTAGCGGCTTTAAGCTCTTCGTCGTTAAGCGCTACGCGTAAACGCAAACACGCGGGACCGCCGCCATTTCGCATACTTTGTTTAACGTCAAAGAACTCAACGCGCTTGATAGGATTATCGCGCTGCACCAATGACTCAAGGTAGGCTTTTACACGAGGGTTCTCTTCACACTCAGTCGGTGCAATGAGAGTCATGATGCCATCTGGTGGAGTAATTAGCTGGGTATTAAACAAATAGGTTGATACCGCGTCCTGTACGCTCACCTCATCGGTTTTAACTTCGATAAAGTGCACTGGGGTATCACCAAACTTTTGTTGAATTTCAGCGAATTTCTGTTCGGTATCACGGAATGCCTGTTCGTGGTAGAACAATACGTTTTGATTACCTACTGCAATAACGTCGTTATGAAACACGCCTTGGTCGATAACATCGGGGTTTTGCTGCAGATAAACGGTGTTATCGTCAGTAAGACCATGCAAGCGAGCGATGGCTTGAGATGCTTCCAAAGTTTGTCGTGCAGGGAACTTCCGCGGTGCAGGTTGTGTACTATCAAATGCACAACGGCCGTAAGTAAAGATCTCAACACCGGCATGACCGTATTGTTCACATAAACGCGTGTGGTTTGCTGCGCCTTCGTCGCCAAAGTGCTCGTTATCAGGCAGGTGAGTGTGGTGCTCGAAATAACGTTCATGCGCAAACATGGCTTTAAGAATATTGCCACTGGTCACAGGCTCGAGTGAGCGGTGAAACTTATTCGTTAAGTTAGCCGGTGTAAAATGCACTTTGCCATTTGCCGTATCGGCGCTGGGTGATACAGTCGCCGCGTTGGCGGTCCACATGCTTGATGCTGAGCACACGGCTTGGAAAATAGCTGGCGCTTCGGTTGCCGCTTTATATAATACTTCGCCATCGGTGCCGGTGAAGCCGAGGCGTCGCAACGCATAAATATCTGGACGTTCTTGTGGCGCCAAAACGCCTTGCTTCATGCCCATGTCGTGCAGCGCTTTCATCTTCATTAACCCTTGTAGGGCGGCGCTTTTAGGGCTAGAGGTAGCCTTTGCGTTGGCTAACGAGGCAACGTTGCCGAATGACAAACCAGCGTAATTGTGAGTCGGACCGACAAGGCCGTCATAATTCACTTCAAAGTGTTGCATAGTCACGTATTCGCGCTCCTTTCGGGGGGCTACTGTTTAGCCTGATATGATCGAATTAGAATTATTATACGTTGTTAATAACGGCTTGTAAGCCTTTATTTTCGTGGGCTTACCGAAAATTCGCCGAGTCTGACTGTTTATCTAAATTGTGCGAATTTTTATCAAATACACAGGTTATGGTTGTTTCTTAAGAAAATAACCGATATATCTTAAAAAAGGCAGAATCATCGGGTTGCCACTTGTATTTTTGTGGTTATGAACCTATATCGTCTGACAGTTAAAGAAAAGAGAAGCTAAACTCTATGGCGAAATCGCTCGTTATTGTCGAGTCCCCGGCAAAAGCCAAAACAATTAATAAATACCTGGGTAACGATTTTATCGTGAAGTCCAGTGTAGGGCACGTGCGCGACCTTCCTACCAAGGCGGTAGAAAAGGTACCCAGTAAATCGGCGGCCGAAGTCCGCAAAATGTCGCCGGAGGATAAGGCGGCTTACCAACAGCAACGTGATTTTAAACGTTTGGTAGCGCGGATGGGAATCGACCCTGAGCATGACTGGGATGCGCACTACGAGGTATTACCCGGTAAGGAAAAAGTAGTCAAGGAACTTACCCAACTGGCGAAAAAGTCAGATAAAGTTATTCTCGCGACGGATTTGGACCGCGAGGGGGAAGCTATCGCGTGGCATTTACGCGAACTGATGGGGGGGGACAACGACCGTTATCAACGGGTGGTCTTTAACGAAATCACCAAAAATGCGATCCAAGATGCTTTCTCGCATCCAGCCCAGCTCAATTTGGATCGCGTTAACGCACAACAAACGCGTCGATTCTTAGACCGTGTTGTGGGCTTCATGGTATCGCCTCTGTTATGGAAGAAAATTGCCCGCGGGCTATCCGCCGGTCGTGTGCAGTCGGTCGCTGTCCGCTTGGTAGTCGAACGCGAACGAGAGATTAAAGCGTTTGTTCCGGAAGAGTACTGGGACGTACACGCTGATTTAGCGACACAAGCCAAAGATGACTTGCGTATGCAGGTTGTGAAGCAAGCCGGTGAAAACTTCAGGCCGGCGAACAAAGAACAGACCGATGCGGCATTGGCACAGTTAAAAGATGCCGACTATGAAATTATTTCTCGTGAAGACAAGCCAACGTCGAGCAAGCCATCGGCGCCGTTTATCACGTCGACGCTGCAGCAGTCAGCCAGTACGCGTTTAGGTTTTGGTGTGAAGAAAACCATGACTCTAGCACAGCGCTTGTATGAAGCGGGTCACATTACCTACATGCGTACCGACTCAACCAATTTGAGTGCTGATGCAGTCAGCGCGTGTCGTGATTACATTGAGCAGAGCTTCGGAGCTAATTATCTGCCCAAACAACCTAATCGTTACGGTTCCAAAGAGGGCGCACAAGAAGCGCACGAAGCGATTCGTCCGTCGGATGTGAACGTTAAGGCTGATAAATTGGGAAGCATGGATCGTGATGCGCAACGGCTGTATGAGTTGATTTGGCGTCAGTTCGTTGCTTGTCAAATGGTGCCAGCAAAATACGACAGTACAACACTAACCGCACAGGCGGGCGACTTCGAACTCAAAGCGCGCGGTCGTGTGATGCGTTTCGCG